>JBCCLN010000362.1:0-3261 GCA_039026865.1 Bacteroidota bacterium
AAGAGGGTGGGACGGATCCTGAAATGAATGCTAAACTCCGAACGGCTATCCAAAATGCCAAGGCTGAAAATATGCCCAAAGACAATATCGAAAGTGCGATAAAAAGAGCATTAGGTAAGGATATTGATGAAATATGTGAGGTAACCTATGAAGGTAAAGGGCCACATGGTGTACTCGTATTTGTAGAAGCAGCTACCGATAATACAACCCGCACCGTAGCAAACATAAAATCTTACTTTAATAAAGCCGGAGGAGGCTTTGTGCCATCAGGATCTTTGGAGTTTATGTTTAATCGTAAGGCAGTTTTTGAATTTCAGAAGGTAGAGGGGATGGATCAGGAAGAGTTAGAACTTTCACTCATTGATGGAGGATTAGAAGAGATTGAAGAGAACGAAGGAACGTTTTATGCGTATGCTGATTACACACAGTTCGGCGAACTATCTAAGGTTCTTGGTGATTTAAATATTGAAGTGAAAAAAGCGACCTTGAAGCGCATTCCCAATAATCCAATTGCCTTCTCTGATGAACAATTAGAGGAAATTGAAAAAATGCTTGACAAAATTGAAGATGATGATGATGTTCAGGCAGTATATACCAATATCGCTTAGACTATTATAAATCTTTCGAAACCCGCCTTTCTGTCCAACTCTTCGTTGCACAAAATTCAGAAAGCTTCTATTTGAATCAAAAATCCAGTTTTGCAAAGAATTCTGTATGTTAGAAAAGAGGGGCTGAGCCCTACTGAACCCCTCATTTTATAACTTATTTTTTTATTTAGTCTTTACTCGCCATATATTCGACCAGCTCAACTACTTTCGTAGAATAACCCCACTCATTATCGTACCAGGAAACAACCTTAACAAAATTGTCTGTCAATGCAATACCTGCTCCGGCATCGAAAATAGAAGTTCTGGGATCAGTTAAAAAGTCATTTGAAACCACCGCTTCTTCTGTGTAACCAAGTATTCCCTTCATGCTTCCTTCCGAAGCATCTTTCATCGCTTGTTTGATTTCATCATAAGATGCAGATTTTTCGAGATTTACCGTTAAGTCTACCACGGACACATCCGGAGTTGGCACTCTAAAGGCCATACCGGTTAATTTTCCGTTCAATTCAGGAATCACTTTTCCAACCGCTTTGGCTGCCCCTGTAGAGGAAGGGATGATATTTTGTGCTGCTCCTCTACCGCCTCTCCAGTCTTTCTTAGAAGGGCCGTCTACTGTTTTCTGAGTGGCGGTTGTAGCGTGAACGGTCGTCATTAAGCCGTCTTTAATTCCAAAGTTGTCATTGAGCACTTTTGCAACAGGAGCAAGACAGTTAGTGGTGCAAGAAGCATTTGAAACGAAGTGCATATCAGAAGTATATTTTTCCTGGTTCACACCCATTACAAACATGGGGGTATCGTCTTTTGAAGGCGCTGACATGATTACTTTTTTAGCGCCTGCGTCAATGTGGCCTTGGGCTTTTTCTTTTGTGAGGAAAATACCGGTAGCCTCTACTATATAATCAGCGCCCACATCTCCCCATTTTAAATCAGCCGGATTCATTTCAGCTGTAACTCTAATTGTCTGACCATTTACGATAAGGTCTCCATTTTCAACATCTACATCACCATCGAACCTACCATGTGTTGAGTCATATTTAAGCATATATGCTAAATAGTCAACATCGACTAAGTCGTTGATACCAACGATCTGGAAGTTTGGATTATCGACAGCTACCCTAAATACCAGTCTGCCGATTCTTCCAAATCCATTAATTCCAATTTTTATTTTTTCCATTTTGACTTGATTTAAATTGGTTTGAATGATTGTGTAAATCTATAACCATAATATGGAGTATTCAATTCATTTTCATCACATCGATAGATGATTAAAATTTTTACTTAGGGCGTTAAAATAAAAGACAGGATATCTATATTTGCCCACCAAAAATAAAGGGTCCGTTCGTCTAGGGGTTAGGACGCCAGGTTTTCATCCTGGTAACAGGGGTTCGATTCCCCTACGGACTACAAAAAAGCCGATTGCAGCTAGTGATTGGCTTTTTTAAGTTTTAGTCCAAATTGAACCGTTTTTGCATCGGACACGGATAGACATATTTGGTCAATTCTGTTGTACTGTGTGTTGTACCTATGTCTATTGGTTACAATTGTCTCAAAATTCCAGAGACACGCAAAGGGTAGGTATATACTTGTTTATTTATAACAGGAAGAAAAGGCTCAATAAAGGTAAGGCACTAGTTCAACTTAAAATCTATTCACCTGGCCAAGGCAAGACTATTTATCGTAGTACCGCTATTTATATCTAACCTAAGGAATGGGATCGAACTTCAAATAAAATTTCACCTTTTCATCCAAATACCTGTCTGTTAACGAGGTACTGAAAGGATCTTAGAGAAGCATCAATAGTACGAGTTAGATATGTTTAAAGATGGTACTGACTTTTATTTGGAGATGTTTGATGCAATGGATAAGCTGGCTTATTTCAATGATTACACAGATCATATGATATCGATTAGTACTATATAAAGGGTAGCCCAATTGAATACTATAAACCAACTTTGAAGAAGCTAAGGCAAGGAAACTGCCCTATATTATATCTATCCATTGGAAAGCTGTATTGTATCCATTAATTGTGGAATTAATGTGTTGTTCTATCTTTTCTTGTTTTAATAACCTGAAAATAACCACTCTTGAAGTATTAACCCGAATTTCAAGATAATATCAGAATATTTTCTCAAAATTACAAACAACTGAATAATAACACTATTTGTTGTGAATAATGTGGGCTAAATAGTTATCAAATAATAAACTTATAAAATGACATAATCAGTGTGAGGAAAGCAATTGCAAATCCAATGAGCCACTTCATATTTCGATCTTGCCGATCAAATCGTCTGTCAACAGCCTCGAATCGTCTGTCTATAGCTTCAAACCTCTCCTTATTAAATGCCAGATTATCCTCAAATCGTTTATCAACAGCCTCGAATCGTCTGTCTATAGCTTCAAACCTCTCTTTATTAAATGCCAGATTATCCTCAAATCGTTTATCAACAGCCTCAAATCTTTCTTTGATAAACGCCAAGTGATCATCAAATCTAACATGGATAAGCTTTAGTTCTTCTTCTATCCGAACCATTCGTTCTAACAATTCTTTATCAATGCCAGAAAAGCTGGAAGTTCTGGTTTTCTTCAACTCATCTTGTATAGTAGCGACAATGAAGGCTTTAATTTCTTGCGGAGATTGAAGAGAGGTTCCCAT
>JBCCLN010000363.1:0-3223 GCA_039026865.1 Bacteroidota bacterium
ACAGATCAAAGACCTGGGACTTAACCCAGATGACCTAGGATTCTCTAGAGCAAATAGAGATAAAATAGCTGCTCAAATGACATCTGATTTTCAGTCAATTAGCTTACGTTAGTCAGTATAATGGAAGGACACCCTTTAGAGATCTCAGCGGCCTCCTCCAGTGAATTGGCCAGTAAAAAGTAATACCCGCTAATGGCTTCTTTGAGCTCAGCAAAAGGACCGTCAGTGACCAGTTCTCCTTTGATGCATTTTCCTTCAGGCATTAATGGGTTGCCCCCTTTGAAGTGACCTTTGGCCATCAATTCCCCTACCCAGGCCGTATGGGCTTCAATGCTTTTTTGCATTTCTTCCGGGCTTAATTCGCTTTCTACTTCTGTGTTGTTTCTGATGAGCATTAAATATTCTTTCATGTTATTAAAGTGTTTTGATTCACCCCTATGACAAGTAAGATAATCAATTGGGGACAGGGGTGCTTGAAAAAATTTTATTTACAAATTATAGTAAGGGTCTTATGTACTTTACATTGGGCGTAGAAGTTAAATCCACATCTCTCATTTAATTATAACTGTAGTTGATTTGATTAAATTTATGGTTGTTTACTGTTGTGTAACAGTACCTTTTGTCCCGATACATGTATGTTAGATCTCATACTGTCAGAATAGAAATGAAAAGTAATTCTCTTTATACTCAACTTATAAAACATATTTTTCTAATCCCAGCTATCCTTGCTTTTGGAATAGGCTTGAAAGGTTACCTAATTGAGGATAGTATAGTGGTGAACGGCGAACTATCAAAATTTGACCTTTACGACCTATTGATTGCAGTGGCAATAGGAATTTTGATGATTATTTTTTGGCTACTATTAAAGAATAAGGTTGTAAGAGTAAAGTTGGGTGGACAAAACGTGACAGTTTACGAGGGCGGAGAAGAAGAAAAAATCAATTGGCTTGAGATTGAGAGTTTAAATCAACTAATTTTCATTCAACCACCTTTATACAAGCTAAGAATTAAAGACCGAGAAGGTTATTACCTTTTTGTCACACAGCCATTTTCTATCAGCTTTGGTTTTGGTACTTACGACCTGTCCGAAATGGGGTCTTTTCTAAAAAAGAAAAAAAGAGAATTGGAAATCTAAACGAGCTCTAACAAATGCTGAAACGCCATAAGCTTACTGAGGTATTTGTAGGTAATGGTGCAATCTATTAGATTATGTGGAAATGACCAATGTTCAGCTTACCGCGTTTAGCTGGACGTTGGCGTTAATTTGTTCCAACGAATATTTACACATTTTCTAACTTTTAATTTGGTGCTATTCACAGAAAATCGAATTCTATCGATTAACACAGATTTAAATAAAAACCTAAAGTGAGTTACTTAAAAGAAGACGAATATTCTGACCAAATTGATTGTTATTGGTCATCAAGTAAGAGGGATTTATACCCTTCCATACCTGAACCTTACATAAATGTTTTCTTCCCAGTTGATTCAGATATCCCAGCCTTTATTAAAGGAATTTCTAGTCAATCGGATTACCTTGACGTAAAATCTGACTTATTTGGCGTTAGACTTTTGTTAAAAGGATTTTACCAACTGAATTTAGCTTCTTGTCACGAAATTGTGAATTTGATTCAATCGTTCGTAGATATCGGCGGGAGAAATGAAATTGATTTGATCTTAGCACTCAAAAAAGCGGGCGATTTTGAAAGCCGTGTAGAAACCTTCAGAGACTACTATAGAGCCAAAATAGAGGGCTACACACTAAGTAAGCGACAATTAGATACTACACGTGCGTTCAACTTCTTTGTATTTAATTTTTCTCAGGAATCAATAGTTGAAAACTGTGCTTCTTTTTTAAAAGTATCTCCAAGAACGGCGCACCGATGGTTTACGAATGAAATAGGTATTAATCCAAAAAAGTTGTGCCGCATTGTACGCTTCCACCGAGGGGTTCATCATTTACTTTCAGGTGATAGTACGGCATTTTATGACCTAGGTTATTTTGATCAGGCTCATTACATCAAAGAATTTATCGAATTTACAGGTAGGTCTCCCGAGGAATTTTTTAAGTTCTTGTCCGAAAAATACAATACCTGAGAGAACTGCCGCCATAGCTTTGTTTGAAAAGATGATTTTTAAACGCATTGTTGCTTACCTAATTGATTGTGTGATCATTTTCTTTTATGCAGCTTCACTATTTGCTGTAAACTATTTAACTCATCAACTACTGGATAAACCATTTGAAGCCCACGAACCAATAAAAGGACATATCATCAGCTTTTTCACAATGACCCTTCCAGTATTCTTATATTTTTTCCTTTTTGAAATTGACGGCAAGAAAAGGGGTACGCTAGGAAAAAGGTTGATGAAACTTGAAGTTGTTAACAATTCTACCAAAAATGTCTTCATAAGAGTTTTACTTAAACTCCTACCGTGGGAGATAGCTCATTTTGGAATGCATTGGTCAACACACTACTACAGCCAGGGTATAGAAGCCCCTAATTGGGTTTGGCTCATAAACATACTTCCTCAAATACTAGTCCTGATATATCTAATAAGCTTGATATATGCTAAAGGGACAAAAACGATTTACGACAGATTCGCAAAAACAGAAGTCAGAAGAATCAATGGTAAACGTGATGTTTTGAACTAACTGAATAAAAATTTAATACAATATAAAGCCATGCTTAAATAAAAAAGCTTGTTCAAATCTAGAAAAGATAATCTGCGCTTTTCCTGCAACATCTGTAAGGCGCATATTGGCACAATAGGGTATTTCCAAACGCCCTCTAACAAAAAGTAAGCCTTAAAATATGTAGTCAACCAAACCATATCTTGTCACCTTTCGGGGCAGCTCCTTTTTGTATATCACTCCTGCGTAATTTATACTTGTAGAACTCAAATTAAACTATCAAAGTATATGAAAGCAATAACTACCCCTATCCTCTCCGTTTGTTTGATCATTCTATGTGGCTGTGGATCAGGCCAGGAAAGTGCTGCTGATAAAATTGCTAAACTTGGCGAAGAAGCCGTGACCGAGATGGAAGAGCAATCTGGTGACGATGAATTACTACCCCCTGTTCCCAATACGGAGGTAGATATTTATTTCGACGGTTATAGTGAACAAAACTTTCAGGAGGTTTATCGTTATCAGGCCAACATAGCCAACAAGAGTATGTTTGTACATATGGTTCTGGACAATAATGATTACGATGAACAACATATA
>JBCCLN010000364.1:0-3185 GCA_039026865.1 Bacteroidota bacterium
ATTGCTTCCACAATACCAACGGCGGGACCTGGCGCAAATTCACCCCGAAGAAGGTGGTCGGAAACATAAGTAAGCACTCCTCCAAAAATTGCGAGAAGCCCTGCAGTTTTGAATAAAGCTGTTTGTTTTTTCATGTATTAACTCTTTTTAATAACTGCTAAATTTGATTATGCTTATCTGTGCAATCACTTTGCAGGCAATTCAGATATGATACTGTGGCCTCCGGGCTATCTTAGTAGCGATAAAAGTAGCTTATCTGTCAGTGCATTCAAAGGATCAGACTGGAACTACTACATTAAGAAAATTAAAATCCCCCAAGAGCAAAAGAAAGTAAAAAGTGAATTAGTGGCTTGGCAGCATGTTACCGGGATATTTGGTGGGTTCGATCAGGAAGCTATGCAAGGCCATGCGACCATATCGTTAGTTGCTTTTAAATTGTTCGTTTAGTTCAGGTGTTAAGAGTTGAAGTTTATTCTTGCTTATTCCTTTGGTTTAGTTGATTTTCCAGAGTCCGTGTTCCTCAATACTTGCATACCAGGTCTCGATCTGTTCGCCCTTAATTAATTAGATAAGTCATTACACTCCTTTTCCGTTCGTTACTGAGTTTGTTGAGATCCAAATGCAGATTCCATTGTCGGATCTCTTAGTTATCCGATTCTTCAAGTTGTCAGCTGAATTCTGGTAAATATGGATTGGTTTGATAAATGTTGGAGTTGTAATTCCCATCTGGTTGTAGAATGTTGTAGACAAAACTCTGTTTGGATTGAAAGGAGGAACGGTTATTTCTTCCCTCCAGAAAGGTTTTAGAACAAAAGGAATTCCAGGCTAAGAGCGAAGGTCAAACTTGTGATCCTTGTCTAGAGTAGTTGAGCCACTTATGGTCAAACCAGTTTTTAATTCTGATTAGCGCTACTTCATCAGGGTTATGAAGTTTCAGTAGTTCGTACGTCAGGTGATCGATGATCTTTTTAAATCCCTCAGCATCGTCCTTGAAGTATTTGATTTTTAGAGGTTTCCAATCCATGCTTTTTCTAAGTTCGCACCATCTGCACAATTAAGGAAATTGCAACTAACAACCAGTTAAAATCAACATGTACCTTAGTGGCTAGACCTAATCAAGTATTGGTATTTGCAGATATATCTCAAAAGCTTAGTTCGCATATTTATTTTCAGCATTTGCTTCTAACTCACCTATGTACTCTATAAAGCTATCTGAAAATATATATTCATTTTTTAGGCCTTTGGCCACAGAATTGTAGATTCTTAAAAACTCTACAGGATTGTCACAACTTTCAATAAGTTGCTCTTTTCCTATGGTTTCATTAATTAAAAAAGACATATAGATTCCAGTGGTGTGTCCCCCAAACTTGAAAAACCCTTTTATTCTATCATTGAAAATGGTTTCATCAATTTTGCCGGTTGAATAACCTACAACCAATGAATCCAGGGTTTGAAGATTGTTGGGAGTATTCATATAGTCTGAATTGTATGTGTCCGCAATTGATTTTGGAAATAAACCTAGCTTTTCTATCGGGGGCTTTTTTTTATCTATTAAATCTGCGATGGCTTCCTGATGTAATTTGTTCAATTCCTCCATTAAAGGACTCTCATATATACTCACAAGTAGTCCTCTGTAGTTGTGATGAAATTCATGTGCAATGAACTTTATGAGCCCCTCGGTACCCATCTCAAACATAAGATTAAGATCGAGAATTATTGATTTTTCTTGAACACGACCATCGGGATCAGAAACGACAATAAAAACAGGATAAAGATCTGCCGAAGATTTTCTAGTGCGTGTTGGCATATAGGTCAGGGCAAGTGAATCAGCCCGTGTAAAAATCTTGCTAAAGTCTGTTTCTTCTAGATAGCGTTCTATTTCATCCAAATTGGTTTTAATGCTATGAAAGTTATGGACTAGAGATAGTTTCATGAAATTCTTATCAAGTTTGACTGTAAGCTCCATCAGACTATCTAGTTTAGATGAATTTGAATCATCAAAAACAGTAAACATGGCTTCTTTGATCAAGTCCTTTTTCCAGACAGAGTCTCTGTAGACCAGGTAGTTTTTATAGCCAGGGCTGCTAAAAAGTTCATCCCATATATTTTCATCCAAAGCTTTTCCAGCTTCAATATCCCGTGCAATTTCGATCACCATTTGTGCAGAGCCAATATTGAACTCAATGTTCGCTTTCGAAATAGAATCAGTATTTTCGGAGTTTTCAGAATTAGGTGTACAACTGAATAAAATCAATGTAAAAATCAAAACTAGGGCTATTTGGTGTACTTTAGTTTTTGGCATTGGCTACAAAAATTGAATAGTGACCAGTCTTTATATAATGTTACGTTTAAGAATCTATTGTTAAAGACACCTGATTGATATAACCGTTGCATATCTAGCTGGGTTCTGTCAATTTCTATATCTCTCTTGGCTGGCTCTCTTGTGTCTCATTGCTATTTGTGGGGCTTTTCCGATACAGTCTATCTAAGTGCGTATTATCGATTATTTCAGAAGTAATTTCGACATATACACTGTATTCCATTCTCAAATATGGGTTCTGTGTAATTCTTAATAAAAAAGTCTTTTTGAATTCCACACATCTCAAAGCCTTCTTTCTGATAGAGTGCAAGTTGGTCAAGACTTGAGTTCCCTGTTCCAATTACCAATTTTTTAATCCTAATTCTCGACTCACAAATTGAGAATATCTAAGCAGTGTTTGCCAAATCCTTTTCCTAGTTCGCTTTCATCCATAGCTATGTTTTTTACTTCTATGCTAGTTGAGTCAATTTGATGAAGTACTAAAACGCCAATCACTTTAGATTTAATTTTGGCCGCATAACAAGTTCCTGTTTTTAAATATTCATTTATCCGAATTCTGGATGGGTCCGCTAATTCAAGTAGTTCAAAAGGGATGTCGCTATTCCCTTTAATCTGTTCTATATGTAGTCTTGAATCTTTCAAGGTTATTAGAGTCTTTTCTTAATTCATTATACGCCCAGACATGGCGCCTGCCTGCGGTAGGCGGCTGTAGTCTCCAAGCTTTTACTAATAGCGATAAAAGTAGCTTATCTGCCGGTGCATTCAAATTAATTAAGAAGCACTGCGTCATGAAGAGAAAGCCTTTCCCGTGTGGACAGTGGAAGGAAGCACCTCAGTTTCTTGCCTGTCTGCCAAAAGACAGGGC
>JBCCLN010000365.1:0-3182 GCA_039026865.1 Bacteroidota bacterium
ATCACACGAGCTTTTAAGAGTAAAGTCAGTCAGGTAAGTAATGCAATAAATAATTCTATAAACGATGTTGGAGATGCCATAAACAGTGCACTAAAAGCGGCTGATGAATTTGTAACGGGAGATACACCAGATACCAGAGGAGAGGGATCCCGAAGCAATCTTGGAGGGGAAACATTAGTTAAAACCGAAGGCTCAAAAGGAAGTCAAGGAATCGTTGGAAAACCAACTACGGAAAATGATATTACGATTTTAACAGAAGCAAAAGGAGTAGGTGGTGCTCCCGGAACTCCTAGTGGAACAGCCGATCTTGTTAAAGTGAAGCCTCCAATGCAATTAATGTGATTAGTGCTGCAACTAGCGATAACAAAAAATCTCAGAGTAATATTGTTGTTCGTGAAAGGTTTATTAACGACTCCACTCGGGAAACAAGAGTTATTCAATTTGGTAGAGATGGTTTTAAAACTATAAGTGTCGATAATACTATTGATAAAACATATCAACATATCTTAAAAAATGATAACTAAAAATTTTTTAAAGATTTATTCAGTATTAACTATTCAATTCATTTTTGGATGTTCTTTAGACAAAGAATCAAAAGGTTCTGTTGAAACTTTTGATAGTAAAGGTGATACAATTTTGGTGAAATTATTTTACGATAATGAAAAACCAAAGTATACTGGTCGAGTCTATAAAAACCTAAAACAAGGAATACATAAAGAGTTTTCAGAAATTGATAGTGGAAAAGTAGTTGCTAAAATGAGCTTCTCTAATGATATCTTAGATTCTATAGTGTATTACAATAAGGAAGGAATAGAAATATTCTATTCTAAAGCAACTGATAGTAAAATTATTTCAGAATCTAGTTTGGATGAAGTTTTTGTCGGAGATACATTAAGACTTTTTCTAAAGTTTGAGGAATCAAAATACGATTTTTTATCATTTATCCCTGGCTATTTTACCAATAGCCTTGATTTTGCATCAGGGTCTAATTCAATACAAAGCGACGGGTTAAGAATAAAATTGAACTATCCAAGTAAAAAGGTTGGAAAAGACACTATTCGCGGATATTTAATTGAAAACTCTTACAAAATGTTTAATGACTCTATGGCAACCCATGTGGGTATTCATCAATACTTTGAATATCCAATTGAAGTTAAATTGAGGAGTGAAATATGAGTTGAGATATTCACTTCTTGGGTACAGCTTATAGTGCTTTGTTCAGTTCCTTTGATGCAACTTATGGTTCAGGTGTTGAGGGTGGAATAAGTAGTAGCTCTACGGTTTTTGATGAAGCATTGAACGGAATAGATATGTCGGGCAAAGGCAACAGCAGCACCGCACCGAGAGCGTTCTTGAACTACCTCTTCTTTGATCAGGAGATGAACTACGTGCGTGCGGGCTTCTTGCAGATCACCACCGCAGCGCAAGGGATCGGTGTGCATCAGACCATCAGTCTGAACGACATCATTGCAGATCGGGAAGGATATTTATTAGGGTATTTGAGTAATGAAAACAAGGAAGTAGTAAACATCCACTTCGATGATTTTGCCGTGTATCACAGCAAAACCAATGTAGTTTACTCATCTGATTATTACCCATTCGGCTACCAGTACAATGAGTATCAGCGCACCGCCTCCACAGATGTAAGGTATCGATTCCAAGAGCAAGAATACGACAAGAGGGCTGGACTAAATGTTTTCAAGTATAGAGATCAAGACCCACTCACTGGAAGGTTCTTACAAGTAGATCCAATATCAGAAGAGAGAGAGTGGCTAAGTCCCTACAATTTTGTACAGAATAACCCGATAAACAGGGTTGACCCGGATGGAGCTTTAGATTGGGTATTGAATGGTGATAATGAGATTTATTGGGATGATAATGCAAACTTTCAGGCTACTACTCAGGCAGGAGAAACTTATTTAGGAAAGGAACTCACTTTTACGTTTAATAGCAATATTGCCGGAGGGTTATGGGATGGTCCCGGAGGAAGCGCACCAGTTGGTGACAAGTTAACATCAATAGTAACTCTTTCAGCAAGTGAGAATAGTGACGGTCAACTAACAGGGATTTCAGCTACAAGCAATATACAGATTGGTTCAACACCTATTGGTACTGCGAGAGACTACTTCCCAGGTCTAGGAAGTGATCAGAATAAGTTTAGTACCACTCAATCCACAAATGCGGACGGAACTCTGTCCAGCTTCAGCTTAAATTTTGAACAACACGCCAGTGTGTCTCCTATCGAAGGATTTGGGTTGAATATGATGGGTTTTGATATTGTTAATGTCGCTCAGCAGTTGAACATAAATACTTCAGGAAGTCAATTGTCGATCTCTGCTGCTACAGATGTTTTTCCTTCTGCTTCTCTTTCTGTAAATGGAACGCAACTTTTTCAATATAACCAACCTTCATTTAGAGCTACTCACGGTCGCGATACAAGACTGATTATGGGCGATAATGGTAGAGGGGGCAGTTATGTTACAGAAACAGTACCACGCAGACCAGCTCCTCGATTTTATAACCGATATAAGAAGTAATCAGCTATGTTAAAGCCTACAGTACTTAATATTTTACTCTACATCTTTTTGAAATACATAGCCTTCTATGTATTCATGATGTTTAAGAATAATGATTTTTACTTGTTAGAGTTAAATACCATTGGGAACGGAGAAGACTTGTTTTACTACCTATGGATGTTTTTATTTCTTCCAGTGGTGTGTATGGTTATTTTTTCGGCACCATTATACTTTTCATTTAAAGTACACGACGTAACCTATTTTATATTGATAATAGGAGGGTATCTTGTGGTTGAGTACTTTATTTATACGTATTTAGCGTCTCAAGCGGATTTAGTGAACGGACTTTTTAATGGGTTGATTAGTACTGTGTTCTTACTTCTATTTTTCTATAAACCAATTAAAGCCTTGTTTTAAGAAAACTCAACAGTCGCTCGGCTGTGCCGAGTGACGGATATAACATATGATCTGAATGAGAATGACCATTGAACAAAAAAAAAGAAAAAATAATGGTCACTCGCTACAAGCGAGCGACTGGTTGGAGAAGGAAAGTTCTTCGTGCAGCAAGGCCAGATTAAACCAGGGGCAAATTTTGTAACTAGAGAAGCTCCCGGTATAGGATCAAATACTGGTGGAGCAATAGAAGTTGTAACTGATCCTAATGCG
>JBCCLN010000366.1:0-3177 GCA_039026865.1 Bacteroidota bacterium
GTCGAGCATGGCGTTGAAATCGACACGCCAATACTTCGCACCAACCGATATTATCTAGTCGATGAGGATAAATATAAGTTCGTTGTGTTTATAAAAATTAAATTTTATGTCTATACAAACAACATTAATTCCACAAAAACAACAATCAACTAAAACCAAAATTGCGGTTGCGAAAGGGGACGGGATTGGCCCTGAGATCATGGATGCTACGCTCAGTATCCTAGATGCTGCTAATGCTGAGTTGGATTATAGACATTTAGAGATTGGGGAGAAGCAATATCTTTCGGGGAATACCGCCGGCATTTCTGAAGATGGATGGGATATAATGAACGATGCTAAAATCTTATTAAAAGCACCTATTACAACCCCTCAAGGATCTGGATACAAAAGTCTTAATGTTACCATCCGCAAATCTCTAAATCTCTTCGCCAATGTTCGGCCATGTAAAAGTTTACACCCTTACGTAAAGACATTACATCCTGATATGGACGTAGTTGTTGTGAGAGAAAACGAAGAAGATTTATATGCGGGAATCGAACATCAGCAGACGGATGATGTCATTCAATGTTTGAAATTAATATCTACTTCCGGGAGTGAGCGAATTGTTCGCTATGCCTTTGAATATGCTAAGCTAAACAACAGGAAAAAAGTTACTTGCATGGTCAAAGACAACATTATGAAACATACGGATGGCATGTTTCATAAGGTCTTCAAAAAAATTGGAGAGGAGTACCCTGGCATTGAAAAAGAGGTCCAAATCATTGATATCGGTGCTGCTCGCTTAGCCACACGTCCTGAGAATTATGATGTAGTGGTAACATTGAATCTTTATGGGGATATCATCTCAGATATTACTGCGGAAATAGCAGGGTCAGTTGGTATGGCGGGGTCATCAAACATTGGGAGTAACTATGCTATGTTTGAGGCAATTCATGGCTCAGCACCTGACATTGCCGGAAAAAACATTGCTAATCCCTCAGGTCTGATTAATGCTTCTGTGATGCTATTACAGCATATCGGACAAGGACACGTTGCTGAAAGAATTGCCAATGCCTTACTAAGAACTTTGGAAGATGGTATCCACACTGTGGATGTATTCAATCAGGAATTTAGTCTTAAAAAAGTGGGAACTCAGGAATTTGCCCAAGCAGTAATTGATAGACTAGGTCTAAAACCAAATAAACTAAAAACTATTGAATTAGGTGAAGGTAAAATCCGCCCAGTCCAGCCATCAAACAATAAAATCGATTCTACAAAATCGTTAGTAGGAATAGATGTATTCGTCGACTGGAAAGGGAAAGATGTAAACACCCTTGGTAAACTTCTCCAAGAAGCATCAGAAGACATTATGAAATTAAAAATGATTACCAATAGAGGCGTAAAAGTATTTCCAAACGGAAACCCTGAAACCTTTTGCACAAATCATTGGCGTTGTAGATTCGTTCATCCAAAAATTGACTTATCCAAACCAGTGAGTTATGAGCCTATTCATGCGAAATCTCTCATAAGCCTTCAGAAAAGCCTACTCGAGCGCGATGTGGATATTATAAAAACCGAAAATCTGTATTACTTTGACGGTGAACGAGGGTTCAGTTTAGGACAAGGAGAGTAACTAGAGTTAGTTGAATTAGTCGGTGCGACCAGGAAAACCGAATTAGTGTAAATAACATAATCTGTTCTTTCACTAAGTTAAAAAAACTACGCTATGAGCATTCAATAGCGTAGCTTTCGTTTTTTATCACAGACATGAGTTAATGGCTAGTGTCTGTATGAAAACAGTATCTTTTGAAAGAAACGATGTTTTTAGCTCATAGAGCGTTTTTTGAGATTTTGATGCACAAATGGTCATTTGAATCTATTTTTGAAATTTTAGTAAAACGCAATAAAATCATAGGTTTACCTTCAATTCGTTTAAAATTCAGATGAATTTTTGAGAAATTGATTCCAAAGTATAAAATTGATTCGATTCATTGTTTCGCTAAAAAACTGCGCTACAGGTGTCAGTAAGCGTGTTCTTCGTCTTTTCTTAGAGACACTAATTAGGTCTTCTTATAGAATCCTTTGCAAAACTAGATTTTTGGTTCAAATCGAGGCTTTCGGAATTTCAAAAACGTAGTTTACTAGTCGTAAATGAGGCTTTTGAAATTTTGAGTAACGAAGCGTGGGGCCAAAAGGCGGGTTTTTCAAAAGATTCTCCTATTCCACGTTTTACCTCATCTCAATGAATAACACCCGAATTTTTCGGGCTAAATCAAGAAAATAGACTGCAAGGAAGAATCTGATAAGTCTGAATCAAATGAAGAAAAGCTAAAGAGGAGAGAGACAATATGGTAAAAGATTACTTTTGGCGATGGTCAAGCTAAATGAATCATGTTTATACTTGATTGTTATATTCTTTGATCAGCACATTTAAACGTTTAAAGTCCAGTGCTCCTTGAGACTCTTTTAGATGGTGCATAATTGCGAGTCCCTTAGCCAATTGACTGTTTATATTTTTTACTTTGCTCACTAAATGGATCAGTGATCGTTGTTTGCCTTTGGTGAGTTCATGAAAGTACATGCTTCCTTCAGTATCCTGATCAAGCAGTTCGAGAAAGGACTCCGGAACAGGCATCCCATAATCGGAAGTGTCTTTTTCTAATGAAACCTGAACTTCATCGCCCACTTCCCATCCCTGCTTTTTCATATGTTCTTTCTTCAGGTAAATACTATACACCTCTCCTTTAGGCATAAGTGCAGAATATATGGTAACACAGTTTTCTATTTTGCAAATTACTCTTCGATCATTACCGTTAATAAGTGCATCAACAGCTTTCCTCGGAACTGCCAGATAGTAGCTCCAGAGATCATATTCAAACTTGAGTATAGGAACCTTTAAAATCATAATAATCAAACTACGCTTTTGGAACATTAGAGTAAAAGTATTCTTAACCCGCATTATTCACTACAAATAGTGGCAGGTTGATTCAAGTAATTGATTTACTGTAGTTTTGTATTCATACTGAATGATTTTTGATTCCTCAAATTTGGGGAACGATTTTGTCATCTCATTCAAAATCAATTGCTCATATTCAACGCGTTACCTCATCTCAATGAATAACACCCGAATTTTTCCATATAACTAAAAATGCAACTATTTGAAAATCAAAAATTTATAAAATCGCTTTTAGTTAGCTA
>JBCCLN010000367.1:0-3173 GCA_039026865.1 Bacteroidota bacterium
TACGGAAATGATAACGACTTTGCTTTTATTATCAGGGGAACCAATGCCACAAACAATATCTTTCGAAATGGGGTAGGTAGCTACTGGTGGAATCAACAATCTGATGCTTATATGATCGAAAGAGTGGAATTTGTGAAAGGTCCTTCCGGTTTTATGATTGGAAATAGTGAACCGGGCGGATTATTAAATGAAGTGACTAAACAAGCCGATGGAGTGAAGGTCGGAGAAGTAATGGTTGGCTCAGGAAGTTATAATCTGGCTAGATTAGGCGTAGATATTGGAGGTGAGCTAAATGATAGGTTCAATGCACGCCTGGTAGCTGGAGGGCAGTATACAGAAACTTTTTATGACTTTTATGAGTCTAACCGCACCTATATTGTAGGCTCTTTAAGATATAAGTACGGTAATAACTCTTATATCCAGGCGGAGGTAAATCGTATGGACGGATGGTTTACCGCAGACAACTATTCAAACTTCACAGAAGATGGTGAAAACTTCTATTTCCCTGAATCTTTCAATTCCGCAGATCCCAATGCATTGGATGGGTTGGAAACGGATGACACCTATTTGCGCGTATCACATGAACACAAACTAGGAAATGGTTGGTCAATACGATCTCAGGTAGCACATGTGGAAGGTCAGTGGGATGGTGACGGCGTATACACTGCTGCCTTTTCCTCAGATTACGATACATTATATAGAGAATTTTGGCAAAACAACTGGACAAATGGAGTGCGTACCGCCCAGTCATACCTGGATGGTAAATTCAAAACCGGAGCGAATATCGAACACTCTTTCTTAGGAGGGATAGATTATGGTGATACTTGGATTGAAAGTACATGGGGTGATGAGGCCGGTGATGATTGGGGAGCCAGGAATGCTATTGTGGTCAGCAATCCAACCTATAATCTAACCAGAGAGTGGGCCAATAACCTAAACGAATATCCTACATGGGAATCCAGTACCGAGTGGCTTTCTGCATACGTTCAGGATCATATTAAGCTATACAATAAAGTAGTGGTAACAGTGGCAGGTAGATTGACCAGAACAAAGGCATACAATAGCTGGGATTCGTTAACCGTAAAGAACACAAAGTTTACTCCAAGATTTGGACTTACCTACCTGCTTAACAAAAACATGTCATTTTATGGAATTTTTGACCAAACATTTTTACCGCAGACGGTCAATGGTGCGATTGAGGGCGGAGGATCGCCCAGACCGCTTACGGGAAGTAATCTTGAATTTGGATATAAAGCAGAGTTGAACAAACGGTTAGCGATCAATGCATCGGCATTTAGAACCGTAAAAAATGATATTTTAGTACAAAATCCGCTCAATCAATTGTATCAGCAAAGAGGGCAAATTGTGAGTAAGGGTATTGAGGCTTCCGTTATTGGTCAATTGACCGACAATATCATTGCCAACATAAATTACACGCTGACTGATGCGAAGATTACAGAAGATGCAGATCCTGAAATGATTGGATTTCCAAATTACGGAGTGCCAAGGCACGTCTT
This sequence comes from Bacteroidota bacterium, assembly GCA_039026865.1. Taxonomy (GTDB): domain Bacteria; phylum Bacteroidota; class Bacteroidia; order Cytophagales; family Cyclobacteriaceae; genus Ekhidna. The sequence continues at coordinate 1,518 of JBCCLN010000367.1, forward strand.
CAATGGTATGGTTCGGTACAGTGTACCCAGAGGAGTTTTGAAAAATCTTTCTTTTGGAGCCGGAGTGCAATACACAGATGATATAAGCGTAGTGTGGGCAGGATGGACTGATGTAGAGGATAAAGATAAAACACTCCCTGGTTATGCTATTTGGGACACTAATATCACTTACAATTGGAATAGATTCACTTTCCAGGGAAATCTTTACAACATCTTCGATAAAAGAGCCTTAAGCTCTGGCTGGTGGGATAGCTACGCTAACGACGGAGAGGGAATATATAGCGGCGCCTTAATCACTCCTACTAACTTTAGAGTGAATGTTTTTTACAAATTCTTCTAGTAGTTAAGAGTCTATTTTACACTAACCTTATAACATTACACCAACCTTATGAGAAGAACCGTTCAAAGCTATTTGAACGGTTTTTTTGTAACGCAGCTACCAACTTTTTTTACCATGGATAATAAAGTAAAAGCTTTCCTTAACCCGCATTATTCACCACAAATAATGGCGAGTTGATTCAAGTAATTGATTTACAGCAGTTGAATATTCATAATGAATGATTTTTGATTCCTCAAATTTGGGGAACGATTTTGGCGTCCTATTCGAAATCAATTATCTCTTATTCAACGTGCTACCTCATCTCAATGAATAACACTCGAATTTTTCGAGTTAATTCAGCAAACCGAAAACAGCCAAATCGCACGCCAGTTGAGATTTAGCAATTCAAGGGAAATTGAGGAATTAAAAGATACAATCATGGAATACATAACCGAAGCCATCAAAAATGAAAAATCTGGAGAGAAAATCGAACTGAAGAAGACTTCTGACTACCAATTACCGACTGAACTGATGGAGAAATTTCATGCCGATCCTGACAATAAAAATACGTTTAATAGACTGACTCCTGGTAGGCAAAGAAGCTATTTGCTACATTTTTCTGGTGCTAAGCAACCAAAAACCAGAAGATCCGGAATAGATAAAGCAATAGAAAAAATCTATCAAGGGAAAGGTTATAATGAAGATGACGAACAATGAATCGTAAAAAAAAGAACAATGGTTGATTAAAGAAATGATGGCTTTTCGATTCATTCATACAACTACTAAATTCTATTGGATCAGTCTTTGAGAAAACCAGTTGTTAAGGCAAGTACTTTTATGACAAAAACAGTGGTGTGAAATAATCCTTTGATATAAAGATCTTTGATCGAGAGGAAAATTGTATAAAAAGATGGACCAAACAACATCAATTTAGGAGTTTCTTACCATCGAAAGGATATCTTTAAAATACCTCTTTTGAGCCTTTTTGTTCACTGTTTGGAGCAAAACACTGCAAGCTCGAAGAAATCCTTAAATCACCCTCTTCGTAGCCTCAGAGACCCACTTCCACTCTCAATGATAACACCTGAATTTTTCAGGCTAGCCCCGGCAACTGGATTTGGTTGACATACACTAAAAACATACAACTATTTGTGGTAGACCTGTTATGGTTTTTATCATCCGGTCTCTGTTTGTTCATTGCATCAAAGATAAAAAGAAGAGAACCGAGTGATTTAAATAAAATCTCTACGATAAGTAAGTTGATGGAAGAGGAAAAATACAAATCAAGCAGCCGTCTTCAAAAGGTTCAAAATAAAGAACCAGTATTAGCAATTAAA
>JBCCLN010000368.1:0-3164 GCA_039026865.1 Bacteroidota bacterium
GAAATCTTACAACAAGATTATTCTGAAAGCGAGTTCCAGCAAATGCGTTCGTTTATGGAAGAAGATGATGGCAAACCCGTCATCATGGTTAATGTTATGAAAACAAATGATATTCCAAAAACTGTGAATGGAAAAACGTTTAGTTCCGCTGAAGAAGCGCTTGCCGATTATACAAGTTTTGTAGGGCCATTTTTAATCAAGAGAGGTAGTTATCCCATATTTACGGGAACCTCACTAATGGATGCTCCTGAGATGTGGGGAATTGAAAACGCAAGAGAGTGGACAACAGGTTCTCTGGTAAGATATAAAAGCCGCAGAGTAATGTTAGAAATGTCTACAAACCCCGATTTTAAAAAATTTCATGATAGTAAAGTAGCGGGTATTGAAAAAACATTCGCTTTCCCGGTAAGTGCCGATGTTCATCTTGTCAATTTAAGCCTGTTTGTCGCTATGTTTTTAATGGTTGTTGGATTAACGATTTCGTTATTTATTATGAAAAAGGCAAAATAACGCAATTTCCCCCTTGTAGAGAAGGATTGTGCAGCTGTGAAGGGGGAGTAGGGCATAGCCGTCAAGCTAAGGGGTATCAGGTGTAAGATAGAGATGTGAGATGTAAGGTAGTCCGGCCATTTTTGGCCCAAAACCCATCTTATACCTTACATCATTATTTTCGAACATTTAGATATGGAAAAAGTTAAAAAAATTCTGAGGTTTAAATAGCAAAATTCAAACTTAGCCTATTGGTTATCCAAGAGTCTCCAAGTACGTTTAGCAGCAATTGAAATTCTACGTCAGCAATATGTCCGACTCAAAGGGATCCAGCCCAGACTTCAGAGAGTTTGTCGAATTGTTAAATCCGAATAAGGTCCATTACCTTGTGACGGGAGGATACGCTGTGGGTGTGTATGGTAAAACCCTCCTTTGATTCCCCCCTTAAAATGGGGGAGATACCGGGCGAAGGCCTTGGTTTATTCGTGTCGAAGATCCTTTTAAGGGGCGTGTTTTTTTCGTCCTTTTTGTGCGGAAAAAAAAGGATATAAAATTGTATTTTTCTTAGCATACATATACAAGGCTGCACAGTACCATACCTATGAATTCCTATACTTCCAAGATTTGCCATAATTGTGGTTTTGAAAGTGAGTCCCCATTTCAATACTGCCCAAACTGCGGACAAAAGAATACAGATGGTAAGATTACCTTGTCAGCGTTGTGGGCTGAATTTAAAGATGCAGTGTTCAATATAGAATCAAGAACTTGGCGGACGCTGAAAAACCTGTTTATCCCCGGAAGATTAACCGTAGAATATTTTTCTGGAAGACATCGACAATACCTTCATCCTTTGCGCTTACTGCTAGCCACATCCGTACTTTTTATTATCGCGATGAGCTTTCAAGAGTTTCAATCTGCCACCAACCACAGCTACAACGTCAAGGACCGAATCCTGAAAAATTACGAGCGTCAACGTCTGTATAGGGTGTTAGTAAGCATTACCGATAGTACGCATAAAATTTTCCCACAACAACAAACGCAGATCATAACGGATACCATTTTGACTGCTTTAAATGACTCCTTACGGAATTTACTTTTTGAGAGTGGAAATAAATTTGCGAATAAGTATGGGGATAAATACGGAGATAGCATTGACGTAAATCACTATGCGAGTTTTGGTTCTAAAGGTATAGAAAGAATCTCCAAACGAGATTTTCTCAACATGGATGAGGAGGAATTGGCAGCGGTCTATAAAAAAGAAGCAAGTATCTTAGACCGTCTTATTCTCAAACAAAAAGTAAAACTCATCAAGGATGAGTCGAAACTGTCCGCTGCACTCATTGGACATTCCACTTGGGCTTTCTTGTTGATGATGCCTTGTTTGGCGCTGGTATTATATCTCTTATATATCCGACGCAGGTATTTTTATGTTGAACATCTGATTTTTGCGTTTCACTTTCAGGCTTTTTCGTTTATCGTGCTGACTTTCTTGATTGCGGGGATTGACATTTTTCCCAGGTGGATATTCTTAATGTTTGGTGCAATAACTTGGGTGTATCTATTTATTTCCATGTTGCAGGTATACAAGCAAAGTAGGGTCAAGACCTTACTTAAGAGTCTTCTTTTTAGTATTTCCTATGGGGGCTTGTTTGTCTTACTGTTAATTGGGACTATTTTTATTTCTTTCATTTTACTATAAAAGAAAGCTTATATGTCCTTGTTCTGCTAGGCATTATAGCCCAAACATTAGACGAGAAAAGAGATACATATCCTTCCCGATCGCCCAAAGGAACAAAATTGTGAAACTCCCTGTAAAATGGTAGCCATGAGAGACAACAATAGACAGCCGATGCACATGGATTGTATAATGAATTTGGCTGGAGCGAATGCGCAGATTCATGCAAGCCCATGGATTGAACTTGATAACAGCAAAATAGGTCAATAAAATGGGTGATTTTTTAATAGACTATTTTCTTTTAGATACCTTTTCTGATAAATCATTTCAGGGTAATCCAACCCCAATCTGCATAGTTGATGAATCAATGAGTGCAAGGGAAATGGCCTGCTTAGCAAAAGAGTTTTTAGCACCCGTTTCTGTATTTATTTATCAATCAGAAAACAGAGAGGAATATCAAGTCAGATACTACACGGTTATGGGAGAAATTCCTGCTTGTGGCCATGGTACCTTAGGGGCAGCCTATATTCTATTCGAATACTTCGATTCAGCAAAAGAGTTGTATTTTATTACAAGTGAAGGAATTCGATTGAAGGCAATAAGAGAAGAAGAATTAGTTTTTGTTGAATATCCGAAATTTGAACCAGTATCATTTAAGCTAACGAATTCAATCAAAAGTGCCTTGGGCATAGATTCGTTCGAAAATGTCTTTTATTCGAATGAATTGGAATCCCTGTTCATTGAAGTGGAAAAGGAAGAAATGGTTCGAAAAATGCAACCTGATTTCAACAGATTGCTCAATGCTTCAAATGAAATTAAGGAAGTCGTAATAATGAGTAGATCAAAATCCGATGAATTCGATTTCATTCTGCGTTCATTCTGTCCTTGGATAGGAATTGATGAAGATCCTGTAACGGGGTCAATTCATTCTGTTCTTGGGCATTATTGGAAAGCCAAGCTCAACAAGAACCATTTGAAAGTTTACCAAGCTTCAGAAAGA
>JBCCLN010000369.1:0-3120 GCA_039026865.1 Bacteroidota bacterium
GAACAGACATCACTAAAGAAATTGTAGAGCAGATTCGTGAAGAAAATAAAACGCTCAACTTTCATCTTCTCATGGATTGTAGCCGCTCGCTGAGAAATATGGAGACGCAGATGATCAGCTCCTTTCAAAAAATAAAATTGTTGGCAGAGTCAAAAACAACAAAGGATTATACGATAAAGTACTCAGCCATAGCCTTCGGATGTGGAACGATTCAAAGACAACCTCTTACTTCTGATTTCTCCAAGTGGGTTGATTTCATCTTTAAGGTTTTAAATGATGGTAGTGAGAGAGGGGTTAAAGAGAAGCGCTATTTCCAAGACTTACTTGAAATGATCTTTCCTGAAGAGCGGCTATCCTTTGAGAACAACATCGTAATGGTGGTAGGTAGTGAAAGTTTATATGGTTTTGAAAGAAATTATGATGACTTCATTGATAGACTTGTTAAGTCCTCTGCCAGAATCCATTTCCACCAAATTGAAAATAAGCCTGGCCGTTCTTATCAAGATTTTATCTTACAGGGAAAGCAACTGCTCGGAGATATGTCTAGCGCAATGTCTGAGCATATCAAATCATTTAATGTTGATTATAAACTCATTCAGGACGAAGTCTCGTTTACAGAACTGCCATCAAAACACAATCTGTATCTATTTGACTCCCCTGAAAAAAGCTCATATCAGGGCGGAATAGCTTTTCCCAAAATCAATAAAAGTCTTACACCTGGTGAATTTGATACCATGATTGATTCAATTGTTGAACAATCCCTTGAATTTAACCGGCTGTGCGAGCAATCAAGAAACAGTTTTCTTAACAGTGAATTTTCTTTTCTGAGAAGTGTGCCAAGTGCTTCACTTGAGCAGATATTCCCCGATAGAGAATTTAATTCATTAATAAAAAATCATCTTAATGAAACACTTTACGAGCATGTTATCTTATCATCAAATCATGAAAAAATTGATGGAGTCCCCGGATACCTTCTTCATCGTAAGGATTTTGAAATTGTGATTGAAGACTACCGGAATTTATTAATGAATATGGTATCCGCTCTAAAGAAAAAGGACCGTAAAGAACACTTCAAAAAATATTGGAAACTTGCCAAAGCCATCAACGGAGAATCTGCCCCGTCTAAATCGAAGCTCAGTAAGAAGAGCACAATTGCTGAGCTTATCTTTAGAAAAACAGATGTATCCGTTTACAACCAAGTGTATCATACGTTGAGACTTAAGGATATAAAAAGAAAAAAACGATTTCCTGATAAAGCATATATCACCCTTTATAAAGATCAGCAATCGGTTTTAGAAAATCTTGAAGAACTGCTGGCCCAACCAGAATATCCGTGGTTGTCTGAGTTACACAGCGGTGATTTTTTCTTTATCCCCACTTCAAAAACATTTTGACATGGCAAACAATCGCCCCCTTCACGAAATTGTTTTGGAAGTCATGTTCAAAATAAGCCCTTCCAAACCTGTAGGTGTGTCTGTATCCGATGTGTTTTGGGGCATTGATATTCCTGAACTTACTGAAAGAGAAGTGAAAGAAGTAATGGAGTGGCTGGTTCATAAAAGACAGATCACGCGTTATCTCGATAAATACCACCTGGATCGGCCTGCCTATTTGGAGCTAAAAAAATCCATTGGCCCTCAACAAGACAAAACAAACAAGTCTGGATTACTCATTATTCCAATATCATTGGCTTTGGTCCTTTTCGGATACATTTTTTATCTGATAAATCAACCTCCAGAACCCCCTGTTGATCTTTCCGAATTTCCGGAGAGTAATATCGCAGAAAAGAATTTGAGGAAGTTGTATCTTAATAATAAAAGTGACCCCACCGATCAGAAAACAATAGAAGAAATTGCCTATAATTTCTACCTTCAGAGGAAAAACAACCAACTACTTCGGGATAAGATGAACATCCTTAAAAGAAAGGATTCGGTCATTGTTGGTTTTTATGCTAATGAGCTGGAATTATTAACCAATGAATTAAAAAAGCAGGATGAGGAACAATTACGAATGCATTATTACATTTTAGCAATCACAGTTACGATTATAGTGGGCTTTGTCGTAATGTATTTCCGAAAATGAAAACTAGTATCCTTTGAAAAACCCGCCTTTTAGCCCAACTCTTGGTTACCCAAAATTTCAAAAGCCTCATTTACGACCAGTGAACTAACATTTTTGAAATTCCGAAAGCCTCGATTTGAATCAAAAATCCAATTTTGCAAAGGATTCAACTAGCATATGAGCCCCCTCCTATAAGAGTCGGCTTTGAGAACAAGTTTATTTTATTTCACAAGTAACTTGGTTGTAATTTTTCATTACTTCACATATAAATACTTTAAAACCGTATTCAACAAAAACTTTTTGGAATGGAACTACTATACTACTCGGAAAATAGAATTCTCGATTTTGCTTAAATTTCGTTGAAAATGTAAGTGAATATGGAATTTCCTCTAAACGACCAGGATGCGTTGGATTTATCCAACCTCCACCGCGGCACTCGGGACAAAAAAAGTAGCTGACAAAATTGAAGTGCATCCAACTTCTTAACCAGGGACATACTCAATCATTTCTCGCCGAACTACTTGTGCTAGACGAAAAGACGGGTTACAATTGGAAGCATACGTTTTTGGGAGCTAAAAACCTCCAAAAGTTCATTGCAGACCAACCGCGCAACTACCTTGGCAAGGTTGATCGGTTAAAAAAACTGCTTTGTGATTGGCTTGACACCATATGATCGTAAGCTGTCAACAAGTCATCGCATATATTGAAGAGGAATTTTCCATCGAATATTCAGTGAGTGGTGTTAACAAGCTGCTAGCCCGTTTGGGCTGTCGTTTTAAGCAGTTATCACTGTTTCCTTCCAAACTTGATCGGCACAAACAGGATGAGTTTGTTGCCCAATATGTTGATTTGGAGTCTCACCTTACTGATGAACAGGTCATTTTATTTATGGATGGCCTACATCTTCAGCACCATACAAAGTACTTGCAGGGTATGGTCAAAAATAGGCCTGAAGAAATAGATCCCTTCAAACAGCGGAAGACAACGAATCAACCTGAATGGCCTTTACAACCCACACAACCAAGAGGTCATTATCCGAGAAGATGATACCATCAATGC
>JBCCLN010000370.1:0-3110 GCA_039026865.1 Bacteroidota bacterium
CACGCTTACTGACACCTGCAGCATAGTTTTTTAGCGAAAACAATGAATCGAATCTATTTTATACTTTGGAATCAATTTCTCGATTTCTCAAAAATTCATCTGAATTTTGAACGAATTGAAGGTAAACCTGTGATTTCATTGCATCTTGACCAAAATTTCAAAAATAGATTCAATGACCATTTGTGTATCGAAATTTCAAAAAACACGCTTTATGAGCTAAAAACATCGTTTTCTCAAAAGATACTGTTTTCTTAGAGACACTAATTACCAAATTAAAGATCAGGGAGGTGCTTACTTTCTAACCTGTCTGGTAGTAGGTTGGGCAGATGTATTTTCAGAACTCCCGACCTGACCCCTAAAGTGAGGTAATAGCTGAAGATAGTTCGTAAATCCTTTTTTTCGCAACGCTATATCATTTCAAATTCAAAAAGTCTTTTATCGTTCAAAAAAAATCTGTCGATCACTATTGTGTGTTTGCGACAGGAGAACTTACGTCGAGTCAGAAGTTCTGAAGGTATGAACAGCTTTACCTTCAGTTTTGTATTTCGTACCGAACCAGCATTTTCTGGGCCAAGTAACCTCTACCCCCATCATACACTTCGGTCCACCCTGTTTTTTTTAAGTATTTGACCAGATAGTGGTTGATCAGTCCGTGCGAAACCAACAACGTCTTTCCGTTTTTGGCTGCGTCTGTCTCCAGGAATGAGGCTGCGTCTTTTGCTCTGGCTTTTGCTTCAGAGAAGCTTTCAATTCCCTTTTTATTCAATCCCATAAACCATAGCACTCTTGATCCGGTTAACCACCACTTTAGTGGAAGCTTAATATTAAAAAAAGAAAATATTTTTCTTTCAAATTCACGAAACTGTGCATCAGCCATTTGTTTATCCTGTTGTTCAAACAATTGTTGAGCGGTAGAGATGGATCGATTGAGACTGCTGGTATATAGCACCTGAAGTTCTTTGTATTGCAGTTCCAGGGGAATGTATTCAGGAGGATAGACCCCGACAGAATCGTAATCACGAATAAATTCTTTTGCTTCTTTCCGCTTTCTCCATCCCTTTTTATGCAAGGCCGGTTCTCCATGCCTGAGCAGTATTATCTGAGAGAGTTTGGAATAGTCCTCCACTAAATTCATTTCGTTATTAATAAATTTAATCTTCTGAGGGTCTAGTTTTGATTTTTTCTCCAGTACCTCATAGTGATCCATCACTTTTTCCAGTTGTGCACTTACTTGATCAATAAGTCCCAGCCATAAAATCAGAAAAAAAAATCTCGTCATAGTTAGGTAAAGGTGTACTACTTGTGTGGATTTTGAAATACTAAGGTGGCTTTGTTCCTTCTTGGATCAAATAAAAGAATCCCTTGCAAAACCCGCCTTTTGGCCCTACTCTTCGTTACTCAAAATTCCGAAGGCCTCAATTTGAACCAAAAATCCGGTTTTGCAAAGGATTCTAAAATTTTTGAAGAAAAAAATCATTGATAAAGCATTACTGATTAAATAGTTAAGGTTTGAAAAATGCCTAGTTTTATATTGCTAAGAGCGATCACTCCCAATAAAAGTCAAAAGCATTAGAACTTACGCAAAATGTGCCACTACCTTTAACATTTCCTTTTTGAACCGGGCATTTAGTAAATATGAAAAATGGGGGTTAGCGTGCATATGAGCACATTTCGATTTAGGAATCTGCTGATTTGTAAGTGCTTGCTTTATCTGAACGATCCATTTTCTTTGTTTGCAGCTGGCCCAAAGCCTTTCATTAAAGAGCCTAATTTGATTAATTTATCTTGAATATTAAAAACTGTAAATAAATCACTAAATGTAGTGAACATATTTTCCTCAGATCTAGTGATTGATTGGTATTCCATCAATTATCATCTTTGTACTTAATATGTTGTTGCTTAATTAGTGAAAACAGTATTTACAAGCAATCTTTTGGTTTATATGTTAATTTACGATATCACAATGTTCCCCTCAAGGTAGTTCCACACCAACTGGAAAATCTTATTGGGGCTATTGTGAATCGTAAAAAGAAACTCCATACAGGTAGTTTTGATTCTTTTCAATACCTCGACGCCGGAATAATCCAGTTTCCTAAATGATGAAAATCACCACACAGTAAAGCGGAATTTTAATGGTATCACTGTCGTGTTTATAAAAACATAGATCAGAAAGATAAGGCTGAAAATTTCAGTTTTGAATCAAAATGTGACTATAGTTAAACTTATCAAAGAAAACTAAAATATCTGTTATATTGATCCGCATTATTTACCAAAAATAGTGGTGAGTTGATTCAAGTAATTGATTTACCATAGTTTAATGTTCATTCTGAATGATTTTTGGTTCCTCAAATTTGGGGAACGATATTGTCATCTTATTCGAAATCAATTACCTCATAGAATCCTTTGCAAAACTAGATTTTTGGTTCAAATTGAGGCCTTCGGAATTTTGAGTAACGAAGAGTTGGGCCGAAAGGCGGGTTTTTCAAAAGATCATCACATTTAACGTATTAAATGGTCTCAATGAATAACACCCGAATTTTTCAGGTTAGAGTGGATTGTGAGTCTTTCTACTATCTAGTCTACTAGAAAATGCACAATTTGTAAGTAGTCCGAACAAAAGACGATAACAAAGATAGAAAGGCGGATTAAACTTCTTACAAAGACTTTGGTTGCATTAATTCTAGTAAAGTTGAAATAATATAGGATTTAATTACACCGTATTTTAATTCGATGATTGAAGAATATAATTATTTCATCGTTACAGATTACAAATATTACAGCTTACAAAATGTAATTATTTGACTTGGTATATGAAGGGAAAGAAAGAAGAGTATTTCAATTATAAACACAAATTTTAAAGTATAAATCTCAAAATTTAAATCTTAAGATTATGGTAAGAGTTTTTTTAGTGGCGTTTTCTTTTCTTCTGGTGTCATTAACCATCGCTCAGAAGAAGAAAAAACAGGATGCGGAAGCCATTTTGAGTATGTGTGGATGTTTCAATATAACATTCAGCTTTGCAGAAACTTTCGGAGCAGATCGGGATTATGAATATCATGATAACTATTATTCCGGTGCATTAGAATGGGCATTTCCAGTAGAGCAAACCA
>JBCCLN010000371.1:0-3106 GCA_039026865.1 Bacteroidota bacterium
GATCACCTTGCTCAACATCTCAACCAAAAACAAAAAATTGATAGTTTGGCAGAATTGGTAAACATGAGTTCAAGGAACCTTACTCGACTTTTTAAAAAAACCACTGGAATCACCATCGGTAAGTATCACGATAAGCTTAGGATTGAACACGCCATTCAACTTTTGGCAGATGGGCAAAAGGTAGAATCTGCGAGTCATGCCTGTGGGCTTGGAAGCAATCAGCTTCGCGAATTACTGAAAAAATACACCCATAAATTGCCTTCCAATTTGTCCTGATACTGCGCACAATTGTCCTTTCAAGCATTATCCGGGCATAGTAGTTTTGAAGAAAATTCGAAATGCAGGAAATCGACACAATTAAATAAAAATCATGGGATGAATAGCACAAATAAAAGACCCCAATGTCCAATAAAAACAAACAATACAAATGATAAGGATATTAATAATATTATGGATAGTTCAATTTGCTTTCCATTCATTAGCGCAAATAGAAGTTTCACAAGAATACGTTTGTCCGCCCTGTGGTGGTGACTGTGATGATGATGTTTACACTGAGCCAGGGGTTTGTACGCATTGCAATATGGTTTTAATCCGAAAAGACCTTTCAAAAACAATCGCTTTTTATCTGCAGGACCGGGTGGAAGTACTGGACTTTGCGGGTCCTATGGAAGTGTTTTCATATGCCGGATACGAAGTATTCACTGTGTCTAAGAATAAAGAACCAATAAAATCACAAGGCATCCTGACGGTAATTCCTGATTACAGCATAGAGGATGCTCCAAAGGCGGACATTCTTGCTTTTTTTGGCGGGAATTCCTCTAGTGTGGTTAATGATAAAAAAGTCATCAATTGGATTAAAGCGCAGGATGAAATTCAATACCATTTTTCGGTTTGTACCGGAGCTTTTATGTTAGCGGAAGCAGGCCTTTTGGATGGGCACACCGCAACTACCTTTCACGACGCTTTAGATGGACTTGAAAAGAACTATCCTAAAATAGATGTGAGAAGAGAAGCCCGGTTCGTTGACAATGGTCGAGTCATAACTACCGCTGGAATTTCTGCCGGAATAGATGGAGCGCTTCACCTGGTGGCCAAACTTCAGGGGCTAAATGCTGCAAAAAGAACGGTATATTATATGGAGTATGATAACTGGACTCCCGGAGATGGATTGATCCTTTCTGAAGACAATCCTTACAACGTCGAAAGTAAAAACTTAAAAGAGTATTTTGGAAGGTTTCAATCCAGGAATGATTCTGAAGTAATAATAAATCTCAACCTTAAAGATGGAGACCTTCAGGCAAAGGTTAATGGTATATTTTATCCCATCTATCATGAATCTGAAGACATATTTTCAGATATTAATTCCGAACCTATTTATTTCGAACGTGATGAAAAAAACCAGGTCATTGGTTACCGACTAAAGCCGAGTGGCAATCTTTTCAAGAAGCTAGATTGATGAATTTATTGGGAAAACTTATATAGAGCTAATAAAAGGCAGCTATCATTTTTAATGACCATAGCAGTCCTTCAAAACAAGAATTTATTTTAAAATTCATTGTCGATAGGGGTTAACAGGTTCGCTATCAGAGCATCTGCAGATTGAGTTTCAAGATTCAAAAGAACGCAAATATTCCCTTCTATAAAGGAGTGGAAAAGATATTTTTTTAAAATGCTTTTTGAATGTTAGAATCCAAGTTCTCAAGGCCATCACAATTTAATACGCAGACGCCTTAGGTCAGCTACAATTTGATTTCAATTTTTTAACGTCATCTCATTGAAATTTTTTTAAACTTTGCGAACGATCATATCCTTAACCGAAAAGTACAACTAACTACTATGAAATATACCTGTGAAGTACTCATCAATAAACCAAGAGTTGAAGCCATTGAACTTTTTGATAACCCGGATAATATGAAATATTGGCAAAAAGGCCTCGTAAAGTTTGAGCACATATACGGTGAACCCGGTAAACCCGGAGCCGAATCGAGACTGATTTATAAAATGGGCAAACGAACGATTGAAATGATAGAAACTATTAACTTCAATAACCTACCGGAAGCAATACATAGCAACTATGTTACCAGGGGTGTAACCAATATGCAAAAAAACCATTTCAAGGAGGAAGGAGAAAAAACGCGTTGGATTTCAGACGCAGAATTTAAGTTTAAAGGTTTCATGAAGATAATGTCTTTTTTTATGGGAAAAAGTATGTTTAAAAAACAGACGCTTTCCTATATGGAAGATTTCAAAGCATTTGCTGAAAAAAATCAAAATTGAGAAAGTGAATAAAAGCACACGCAAATAGTTGTTGAACCCTCTAAGTAAGTCCGGAAACCTATTTGGAACAGTTTATTCAAATAGCTCCGGCAAAACGTCTGGCCTCGGAAACAAAAAACCCTTAAGATCAAAGACCTCAGGTTTAAGCTAATCTTCTTTAAAGAATAATTATTCCGGGGCTTTTTCGTCAGGAAAGTCTTCCTTGAATCTCACCCAAAAATCTGAGACGGTAGATTTCATATCCTTGCTGAGCATGAGGATACCGACCAGGTTTGGTAAGGTCATCACTGCAATTGCAATGGCTGACAGAGTCCAAATAATCGTAGTATCCGCAAAGGAAGCAATGAAGAATCCCACTACATAAACAAGTCTATAATACTTCACCGAAGAAGATCCGAAAAGATAGGTCATTGCTCTATCTCCATAATAAGACCAGCTAATCGCTGTGCTAAATGCAAACATTAACAGGCCAATAGACACGATATATTGACCCCAGTCTCCAATAAAGCTTCTGGTGAAAGCTTCTGCAGTAAGTGGTGAACTGTGTATGAGTGATTTGCCCTCAAATACCGGCAACAGGTCTGCCGGCTTACCATCGATGATATTGATTGAACCTGTGAGCTTTTCACCATCCTGCTTAATTATAACTTCTTCAGCCAAGGATCGGGCGTTGATAATGGATACCTCGTTTTGAATCATCCCATCTCTTACGCTCAATTGTCCGTCAAAAGCGGGCAACTCTTTTTCCCCTTTTAGATAGGCTGCTAACTCTTTTCTTCCTTCTTCTGTAGTATCTGTATACTGCCCGTCTAAAATAATCATATCAGTA
>JBCCLN010000372.1:0-3102 GCA_039026865.1 Bacteroidota bacterium
GACTATGGGTTCAGGATTTATAATCCGGCCTTGGGAAGGTTCCTGAGCGTGGATCCGTTGACGTCAGAATATCCATATTATACCCCTTACCAGTTTGCAGGGAATATGCCGATTGCAGCTATTGATATTGATGGACTTGAACCTAAGATTATAACGTCCCCTAGAGTATTTCAAGGTAAACTTCACACAGCTGATGAGATAAATGGCATTCTTCAAAGTAGATACAAAGAAATTATGCATGACAATTTCATAGTAAAAGATGAAAATACAGGACTTCATAAATTTGATCATGCCAGAGTAAGTGAAATTCTTAATAATACAGTTAAGGAAAGAGGTTGGGCAGCAGCCAGGACTCAGTTCAAAGAATTTAAAGCTAATTCAGATGCAGCTCTTTTAAAATGGGATTCTTGGTTATTTAATGGACAAACGGCCAGAGCAAATTTATTAAGAGAACAAGAGTTAGAAGCCTACTTTGCACAAAGACAGTTTGAGTATAAATTGGCGAGATATAAAAAGATTGCAGAAGCAGGCAAAGTGAGTGCTATTGTTGACATTGCTCTAGGTAGCACAGGAGCCATAATTTCATCGATTTCTATTGGAACTTCTATTAAATCTATGGGTGCAGAGTTGCCCTTTGCAATTGCTGGTTTGGGTTTTTCACTGGATCAAGTGGCAGGAGGTGTAGAAGCATTAGAAGCGATAGAAAATGGTCTTTTTGATCCTAGCAAGGATTATAAAATAGTTAGAGGGCTGGTTCAAGAAGTTGGTGGGGATGCTGGGGGAGTATTATATGATATATCTTCCTTATTGGTAGGCGGTAGGAGCTCAATACGAAACGTTAAAAATATTAGTGGTAAGAAATTAAATGATATAGTTAAAGGTTCTGATGTACTGGTTAACTCAGTTAATACCGGTCGCACGACCAAGGATTATTTAGATAAGGAGTACTAGGATGAGGGTGTTTCAAGGAAATTCCGCAGTTTCTGAAACTATATTGTTGACTATCGTTAATTTACTTTTGGTAGTTGTATTGCTGTTAATGCAGTCAAAAATCCCAACTATTTTAATATCAGTTTTATTGATCAATTCTTTAGGTTATTACTTTATAAGCTCAGGGCTGTATTATTTTGAAGTTAATTCAAAAAAAATGATCGTTAGAAATTTATGGAGACCTTGGGTAGAAAATGAATATATGCTTGAAGAAATAGATTTTTTAAAGGTAAATGATGCAGTAAATATTGGTAAAATATTGACTATACACTTTAAAAATATTCAACCAAAAGGGTGGTCATGTAATTTAAGCGAAGAATCTTTAGAAGATTTAATCAACTACATAGAAAAATTTAAAAGCTCCTAATTAGTTAACTGTTCAATAGCTATGATCAAGTCTGTTGCTTGCGGTTTTATGTCTACTTCGAATTTATCTTCGGAGAGTAAAAGATTAAGGGCATCTTCATAATCCTTTTCTGAATTGAGTATCTTAAGAATATTCTGAACTTCTTTAATCATTTGCTCCAGATTGGCCACTAAATGAATAGATTGTAAATTTTGTAATTGATATTTCCATATTAATAGTTCATTGACTACTGAGTCTGGATGAGTTGAATAGGTATTTAGAACACCATGAAGAAAACGGGTTTCATTTTCTGTTTTTTTTAAAATTATAAACTTCTCAAGTTCCAGTTTTACAGAATCTAATTGATCGATCAATATAGTTAGCTCAGTTTTTTCAGGAGTTTGATGGGAATCACGCAACCAAGCCTGAGTATTGGAAATGATAGATCTTATGTATTTGATTACCTTTTCAGGAGTATTATTTTTTGGATGAGAGTAATTGTCCTGGGCAACAATTGTTTGAGTCTGCAAACAAAATATAACAGCTAATAGGAAAACTGTCTTACGAAGCATAAGCCTGTCTGGTTTTAGCATCTCTGATGTAGGTATCAATCAGGTCAAAAAGCGTTTTCTTTTTCTCGGCATCCAGTAGTTCGAGGTCTTGCAATCGCTGTAAGGTCTTTTTGTCAAACGAAGCGTTCATGCCTTCACCCACCAGGTAATCCAGGGAAACTTCAAAAGCATCGGCAATTTTCTTGGCCACTTCAATAGAAGGAGTGGCATCCCCTCTTTCATACTTGCCCACCATCACCTGAGAAATCCCGGTCTGGCCGGCCAGGTCACTTTGAGACCAGCCTTTTTCCTTTCTTAGCTGGGTAATAACCTTGCTTGTTTCCATAACTAGAAGATGCTTAAATGCACTATACTTATTGATTATACCAAAAATATAGAATTATAAGTAATAATTAAATCGGATAGTTCTTGCCTGAATCAAAAACATAAGATAGTTTTATGTCTGATAGTTCTAATCGGAAAATTTTAAAATTATTTTATGCCCCACTACAACCTCTATCCCTTGCTAAAGTTACTGAGCCATGAAGACCCGTTAGAAATCGCCCGCTACCTGGATGACCTGTTGAGTTTTATGGTAGAATTGAATGAATACGAAGGGAGGATTGAAGGCCTTGGCCATCGGTACCAACTCATTCGAACGCTCCGTGATGCTTTTATAGCTACTACAAAAGACTGCCTCCATGGAGATCACTGAGATCAAAGCCCATCTAAAGATCGATCAGGTACTAAACCATTACAACTTGAAGCCAGACAAAAGCCAACGTCTGAAATGTCCCTGGCACAACGACAAAACCCCGAGTCTGCAGATCTTCCCCAAGACCAATAGCTGGACATGCTTTAGCAGCAACTGCAATGCTGGCAGTGGAGATGCCATAGAGTTCTGCGTAAAGATGGAAGGCGACAAATACAAGGGCATACTGGTAGCCCAATCGCTGGTCAGCCCTGGATCAATAGTTCCAGTAATAAATCAACCCCCAATCCAAGAGTTACCAAGAATAGCCGTCTTAAGCAAAGTAGCCCAAGAGAGCCAGGCCAGTTTTAAACGGACGGCTAAGGCCAAAGATTACTTGCAGTCAAGAGGTTTAGACCCGGAACAAACAGAGGCTGGCTATATCGGCCCGGAGCTGGGCAAAAGCTGGAATGAAACTTTACAGCAAAGTGCACTACAATTAGGCATTCTAAATAAAAGTGCAA
>JBCCLN010000373.1:0-3072 GCA_039026865.1 Bacteroidota bacterium
ATTTCAATAATAATGATAATCAAATTCATTTTTAAAATAATATTTTATATAAGCAGCTGAATAGTAACGAATAACACCTAATTTTTCGGTTATGTCTGTAAATAAGAATGCATTAGGATAAACATACTGATTGTCAACGATATAAAAAAATTTTGCAGATAATGTCTTCTTTACATTCTACAGGATAGCAGCTATTTAGTGTCTCTAAAAAAACAGTATCTTTTGAAAGAAAACGATGTTTTCAGCCCATAAAGCGTGTTTTTTTGAAATTTCGATGCACAAATGGTCATTGTGTTTTCCGTCTTTTCTTAGAGACATTATTTATGCTGGAGTTCATAAAATGAAAGAGCTTTTGAGGCGCATTTAGGAGAAGTCGCATTTCACAACCAGAAAGAAAAATAAGGAAATGGTCGAGTCTTCGGAATTTCAAATCTCTGGAATTTTTAGGGTAAGAATAAAAGTTGGGGCTTTTTCTTATGTTAATCTCACCTCATTCTGGTTAATTCAAAAATGAGCTGTTTTTCAAAATCCTCTGATTTCATTGCCTCACTTATTTTTTTAGCTTGCATCTTATATGCTTTATTTTCCCATAGGGAAAGCAATTTTCGTTCTATTCGTCGCTCGGACAATTTGGATATAGGTATACCCAACGGACCACAACCTTTAGACGTCACTATTTTATTCCAAACGAATTGATCAATGATATGTGGAATAATCATTGTTGCACATCCATATTTCAAAGCAGTATGCGTAGTGCCTGAACCTCCGTGGTGAATCACCGCATAAACACGCTCGAAAATCCAATCATAAGGAATATTGGATACAAAATACAATAAGTTATGGTCCCAATTTTTGGGTTTAATCAATCCGCCAGCTGCCGTGTTGATGATGCTGGGGATCTGATGTTTGGTAACTAAGTCAACGAGTAGGTGAGTGTTTCCTTCCGGGTCAAGGTTGCTCATGCTACCAAACGTAATAAATAGGATTTTTTTATGCCGCTGAAGGAAGTCCTTCAGTTCGTCACCTGGTTTCCAATGTGTGGTTTTTCTGCGCTCATGGTACCCCAAAACCTTTAGGTGAGGTGCCCATTCTTTGGGTCTCACAAAAAGTTGCGGGGAGACAGTGTAAATAACTTTATGCTCATAAAGCGCCTTTTTTATTTGCGCCTTTTTTACCACTTTAATGTCCAGCATTTTCAATGCTTTTCCAGCTAATTTAATTAGGCCCCAATCGGCAAGTTGATAAGTTAGTTTATTTAGGAAGGGGCCAAAGTTTCGATTAAACGCCAAATGGCTGTGATTTTTTACATAATGTAGATAAGGCACCGGACTAATCAATACTGTGCGGTTAGGGTTCAATACCTCCCATATGAGTGGGTACATTGCTTTGGCATGATGAATGATAAAGTCAGGTTTGACTTCTTCCACAATCTGCTGCTGCTTTTGTACCAAAATCTTTTGTACGTGTTGATGCTTTGTAGCCAAACTGTAAATCGAGCGCAGCTTCTTAAGGCCGAATTTTCTTCCCATCGCTATCTGACCATCTTCAGAATCGAGCAACTCAATAAACTCAGGACCCAGCGAATGAAAGGAGATGTCAGTGTCTTGTGCTAGTTTTCTGAATTGATTAGGGAATGCAGCAATGACCTCATGTCCGCATTGTTTTAGCAATGCTCCTATTGCTAAAAATGGCTCCATATCTCCACGCGTGCCGATAGATATTATGAGTACTTTCATTTTAGGTGAAAAAAGAAGAAATTTTGTTGGTTTTACTAGCTATCAATAACACTACCCAGAAAGCCATCATTGCACTGCCTATAAACATGACCGGCAAGGGATCGATACAGCTCAGAGCCATTGAGCCCCTTTGCAGAGGTAATTCCAATTCCTATTGGGACCAGCGTTGAAAGGATGCCTAACCACAAGCCTATTCTGACAAAACGCAAAGAAAGACTCTTGGTTAAGGCAACTTCTGACCTTTTTACATCTTTAAAAAAACAATGGATGAACCAGTAATTGAGCAACTGGAAAAACGTAGAGAAAAGGATGGAATAAATACCATAGCCCTGAAGTGAAAAAGAAATCAACACCCCAATCATGACCATGCAAATAAGCACAAACTGAAGTTTATACCTCGATGCAATGATTTGTGGTTTTTCTAAAAATTGATAGGTTAGCAATAGAATCATTAGTGTCTATATCTACCCTTGGAATGCCACATGCGAGTGAGCATGAACTAAATTGGGATATTCCAATGAAATAGCGGTGATAAAAGCGGAGCGAAGCAGCGTCCCTACTAAGGCAATTATTAAAAAGAAAACTAAACTTATTTTGCTCCAGTTCAATGAAAAGGCTGTCAATATCTCTTTAATAAACATAATGCTTTCAAGTTCTAAATCAAATAAATGCTTTAATCCGACATTTCAAGATATTGCACCGATGAGGCGGCTATGTAACATAAAATAGCTAACTAAAAGTGCCAAAGTACTTTTGTAAATTTTTGATTTTCAAATAGTTACATTTTAGTTAGATGGAAAATTTCGGGTGTTATTGATTGAGATGATGTAGCACGCTGAATGTTAGGTAATTGATTTCGAATGAGATGACAACATCGTTCCCCAAATTTGAGGAATCAAAAATCATTCAGTATAAATATCAAACTACAGTAAATCAATTACTTGAATTAACCCACTACTATTTGGTGAGATAGCCGATGAGTCGGGGCCACAGGTTCAAGTTATAGTTGACCGCTTTTCCAAGGGCACTTTTAGGCACTACACTTTGCTGCTGCGTATCCAGTCACTGCTTCCACCGTTCCAGAATGGCTTCTGCTTTACTCACTCGCTCGGGGTGCATGATGGCAGCGGCTTGAATCACAGATAATGCATACTCAGCCCGCTTCTGGTCATGGTCCAGCGCTTTTTCAAAATACCTGCGTGCATGCGCCATGCAGGCCAGCGGGGTGATCTCATCCCTTTTGCCTAGTTAGGGCTTGCTGAGAAGTCACAGGTGTATCAGATACTAGTCAGCAAGGTGAAGATGTATGCTTATACTTCGATCCGCAGCGAACGAC
>JBCCLN010000374.1:0-3072 GCA_039026865.1 Bacteroidota bacterium
AAAAGTAATGGAATTAAAGAAATCATCCAAGTTTGAGAAATGGCTTGAGGAATGATCGAAATACCGAGCATAAGATTACCTGACCTACATAATCCCATGGTGATGGGACCAAATAAGCTTGATTTTTTACCGACGCTATTGTAGATAAAAGTCATTCCGATTACACCGACCGTGAAATAAAGACTAACCATTCCTACCAAAAAACTACAGATTAGTGCCGTTGTGAATAGCACTATTCCAAATGTAATTGCTTCTCGTAAGGATATTTTACCTGAAGGAATTAACCGATCAGGACGATGTTCTTGATCTTCTTTAAGATCAAGAACATCATTAAAGATGATCCCTCCTGCATACAAACATGATGTAGTTATTACTAATAAGATCGACTTTGAAAAAGAGAAATCACCAGCATTTTCGAGAAAGGAATACGCTATGAAAATTCCACCAACAATGTCAGCAATTGAAGTCACTACATTTGCTGGACGTGCAATTGCGATGAAATATTTAAAGCGCATTGTCTCTAATTTTCAATTACATTCATGCTGGGAGACTTGAATGGTTCTTGACCTCTTAATACAGAGTTGCCTCCGTACAATAAAGACTGATTGACATCAACTGATTCCCAATGACTTTCGTACATGTTTCCACTTTGAGCATAGGCATCTAGCGCGTTTTGATAACACGTCTTGTAGATATCCTCTTGGGGAATGCCTCTTTCAACCATTAATTGAGCGGTTTTTGGAACCGCAAGGGGATCACTAACTCCCCAGTCAGCAGAACTGTCGACAATGATTCGCTCAGAACCATACTGTCTAACTACTTCTACCATCCTTTCATTCCCCATTTTTGTTTTAGGGTAAATGGTAAAAGCAGCCCAGTATCCTCTATTGAGTACCTCTTGAACAGTTTCTTCATTGTTATGGTCTATAACTACCATGTGCGCAGGAATATCATGTTCTTCCACCACGTCCATGCTCCTAATTACCCCACGTTTTTTGTCCCGATGAGGAGTGTGCACCATTACTGGCAGCTCTACCTCTTTAGCAAGTTCTAATTGGGCTCTAAAATACTTGTCTTCAGCTTCCGTTTGATCGTCATAACCAATTTCACCGATAGCTACTACATTCTCTTTAACAGCGTATAACGGCAGTAATTCCATCACCTGGTCAGCAAGTTTGACATTGTTCGCCTCTTTACTATTCAGACCAATCGTGCAATAATGTTTTATTCCAAATTGCGAAGCTCTAAATGGTTCCCATCCTACTAAACTACTCAAGTAGTCTTTGTAGGAACCAACTTCTGTCCTGGGTTGACCAAACCAAAACGCGGGCTCAATTACCGCTACGATTCCAGATTTAGCCATGTTTTCATAATCATCGGTAGTCCTTGATGACATATGAGTGTGAGGATCTATAAATTTCATTGTCTATTATTTGTGTGTATTTGTTCTCCTATTTCATTCCAGGTTATTCCTGGGTGATTAGCATTTATGTTTTCTATTAGATTTTGATTCTTACTATCTATTATAGCTAATTGGATGGCCTTTGATTGAAGTTCATCTCCAGATTGTATTCCTTTAGTCAAAAAATCTGTATGCTTTTCAGATAGTATTGGCGTTAGAAGAAGCCAAATTTCAGAGGTAACCTTGCGACCAGCGGACCAACGCTCATGGATGTAGTCGTAAGCTGTGAGCGCTAATTCGTCATTTAAACGTTTTTCTAAACCTTCAATTAGGTAGATAGGTCGCTCATTAAAAATTCCTTTTAAGACTAATTGATTAAAAGCCAACTCAGGTAAGTATTGTGCAGGGAAAGAATTTGAATAAGCGATCGCGTCGTAAACTTCTAGGATGTTGGTTCTTATGCCCTCTGTAACTCTGTGAACGTACTTTTCTGGTGATTCAAGGTACTGTAAAGACTTATAAAGAGTAATGGTTTCTGAAGTATTCCCAGTATCAAATAACTTTTCTAATACCTCCTGATCCGGACTAGTACCAGCATATGTTAACAAATAAAATCGAACGAGTTCATGTGTGTTTTTGAAGACCGTCGATACATGCTCTGGAACAGCTTTCAATTGTATATGCCTATATACTCTACCAAACCGTAAATAAAACTTAGTGTTGTTCAAGCCTTCTTTCGTCATTTCCGAAGACTCTTTTATCCATGAGATTTCTTGCTTACTTAGCGTTTGGTTGATGAATTCAGAAAAGTTACCATTCGAACACATGTCCATAAAATATATCAAGTTCTAGCATGTTCAGTTAAACTAGTTCCGTAACTAAGAAACAAATTAGAATCATTTAATATTGATTATAACAACGTAATTAATTATGAAGTTAATCAATTATTATCAGAAATTAGCTGGTGATAATATGGTTAAATCGTTGTAAATACCTTCACAACGTAATCGGCAATTTCACCGATCGAGAACTCTCTTACATAATTTAACCAGGAGTAACCAAGGGATAGTTAACCAATTACCCGCATTTCAAGATATTGCGCCGCCTAACCCGAAAAATTCGGGTGTTATTCATCGAGATGAGGTAACACGTTGAATATGAGGTAATTGATTTCGAATGGGGTGCCAAAATCATTCCCTAAATTTGAGGAATCAAAAATCATTCTGTATGAATATTAAACTGCTGTAAATCAATTACTTGAATCAACCCGCCATTAGTTGTGGTGAATAATGCGGGCTAAGTTGCTATGTAATAGAAAATAGCTAACTAAAAAGTGCTTTTGTGAGTTCATGATTTTCAGATGTCTCTGGAATATTAGCTCAGGAAATAATCGTTTTATTTTATATTACAAGAGCCGATTACAGTAAGTAATCGGCCCATTTTTGTAGTCCGTTGGGAATCTTTTCATTTCATCAATTTCCTCTCAAAATCACCTAAAATGTGTCTAGTGCATGAAATAGAATGAAAAATCAGAGAGGTTTTGGAACATTTTCACTCATTTTCAGGTGAAAATTTATCCTTATTTGTTCAATGACATGCTCTGCAGTAGCATTTATTTCGGTTTTATGTCGTAATCGATATAAATGGGTGTAGGTCCCTTTGCAGGACCT
>JBCCLN010000375.1:0-3071 GCA_039026865.1 Bacteroidota bacterium
TTAATCCCGAAATAGTTCGGCTAAACCAAACCAAATTAAAAGAAAAACGAAGTAAAAGCCTTGAACAACAACTGGCTGCCCTAAAGAAGGCTGCTTAAGGTGGGTATAAGGTGGGTTAAATCAGCATGGGAAACAAGCACCAATATTTAAGACGTGCTCATTTCACCATGATTTTAAGAGATCCTTAACTAATTATGGCTCAGCATCAACTACCTCTGTTTCAGGATCGAAGACGTTTTGTCCCTTAAGCCATTCTTTGAATTCTTTTTCTCCCATGGAAGCTTTTAATTCTGATGAGCTTATCGCCAATCCTTTAACCTTGATTATTGACCCGAAAAAAAAGGGGTAAAACTTCGCCCTACCATCAACAAGAAGATCGTGCGTCTGCCCTGCTTTCCTCAATGCCTTATTTGTGGCATCATTTAGATTGACACCAACAGAAAAAACATAGAAGCTCCATCCTCTAGTAGGTATTCCTTTTGACCTGTCAATCCCTAATTCATAATTCTTCGTACTCATCATTGTGTAATCAACCAATTTGCAGCTTGATAATAGCACTAGAATGACGGTAGCTACTATTACTGACTTTTTCGATGTTTTCATTGTATATAGTATTTAAAGTTTTGTGTAAACTAAATAGAACCTTAAGAATTCAATGTAGACATTAGCTGTAAAGCTTAAAGAATTAGATAAGATTGGATAAAATGAAGACATAAAACAGATATCAGATCAGATAACTTGTTAAAGATGAAAGTAAGGGAAAGTTTTTTCCGAACCCTGCAGCTTACTTTTACAGGTTATGTCCAAGAAAGAATTGGAGCATTAAAACGCTTCGCTTATCCCCGCATAAAACGCCACTTGGCCCCCTCTAGCCACTCCCAGATCTATTCGAAGATTTAATTTATCTTCAGGTATAGCCGCGAACCTTCCGCCAATTCCTCCAACATACTTAAAATCAGAAAGTTGAAGATCGCCCAACTCATTTGCTACGTCACCAATTCCTGCAAAGAGTGTCATGCCAAATCTCCAAAACAAAGGCCTTCGGTACTCTGCCTGGGCATATACCATTTGTCGGTCACGGTATAGACTTGCGTTATTAATGCCTCTTAAGCGCTCATCTCCGCCGAGCTGAGGCAGTTTGTAAAAGGGAGCGTCATTTCCGTTAGTGAAACTCCCTCTTAATTGAAAGGCCAAAATGTTATGCTCATTACCGATAATTATGTACTTTCTTAGATCAATCAAATGACTGGAAAAACGGAAATCGCCAAGATAATTGAGCAATGATCTATAAGTGATCAGATAACCCTTGTTAGGGTAAATCGTGTTGTTCCTTGAGTCAAAACGAAATGCCGGGCCTATCCCCAGCACGGTTCCTCCACTAATTCCCACGGGGCCATCTGTTTGCAACAGGCCTCCTTCTTCAATTTCTCTAATACTGTTGTGCTGTATATCCCAGCCAATGCCTAAAAATGCGGTCCTATTCAAGGGCTTTAGATATCTTCCTTCCAGCTGAAAAAAGATATTGGTGTACTGTTCGGATATGTCCGGATCATTTGAATTTCCAATGCCGAAGTAGGAGTCCGGAAAATTGAAAAACCGTATTGAGCCATTCATTGCACTTTCTTGAGGGGTAAATAAATTGAAATTGATAGCAGTGATGATTTGGTTATTGAGGGTATATAGAAAAAAGGGAGAGATCGTTGATTCTCTTACAAATGCTGGATCTATTTGACCTTGTCGATTTGGGAGTACCCAAACAGCCGCTGCACCTAATTGTAAGCTAGTTTCAGGAGCATAGCTGATTGCTGGGAAGATGACAAAAGAACCTTTTTCCGTACTGTCTTGCTTTTGCGGAAAGACGGTATATTGAGCTAAGATCAGTAAAAAGTAAAAGTGTCTAATGATTCTTAATTATGAAACTTAACACATCGGCAACTTAAGTAGTGATCGTCACCTACCTTGGAATGATAGATGTTTTCGTCGTTTCTCTTTAAGGTAATGATACCGGCAGAATTGCTGTCTTTCAGCTCATTATCCCACCAGTTTCCATTCACTCCTATTCCTTTATACCCTCCACCGGGAATTCCAAAACCACCAAACATCATGTCCATATCGCTTTCTTTTCCTTCTATTAAGTATTTACCTGAATAATGCCAACCCCCAAAAAAATGAAAAAGGTGTTTCCATTCGTGGATCGTAGGAACGTGCCACCCCTCAGGGCAGGCTAGATTCGCTTGCTCATAGTTATAAAGTCTTCCAAACTGACTACAGTATTCCCCTGTTTCTTTATAACATTTAGATCCGGGAGTTTTAAATCTTACATTTTCCGCATACCATGTTCTTCGTATCTCTCCTCCGTGAAGCTCCCTTACGAAAGTAATGGTTTTATATACTTCACCATCTCGCGGGTCAGTGAAAGTACCCAGTGTATGAAAAAACTTATCGTTCCTTTCTTCTCTACTTTGTTGCGCACTTACCTGGGTAATAAGAGAGGAAATAAATAAAACTCTTATTAATACTCTTCCCGTTTTCATTTTGATACCATTTATTTATGCATGCGCAAATTACAGAATTAACCCGTTTTTTTGCTCTAAATTTCTGAAGAGAATGAATAGAGGTTATAATGTACCATGCAGTTATTTGAAAAATAAATAATAGTTGAGGAAAAACCTGTGTATATAGCCGGAGTTGATTGCAAGTATCCCAAAATAAAATTCTATGTAATCTGAGATCTGTGCTGGTTAAGATATTGATGTTCATCAGCATTCGCATTTAAAAATGGAGTAATTTCTCTCCCTCAGATAGATTTATATCAAATAGTTATCATCTCAATCATCACCGTTTTGTGATGCTGATTTACTGGGATTTAGTCTTCTGAACGACTATTGTAGACTGCTTGCTGGATTTTCTAACTCTGCGATCAACAACTTAAGATTCCACCATCAGTAACCCAAACTCCACAACCATTGGCTATTCCACTATAAGCAGCCAAGCGTTGTAGTGAACCATTGATCTCTCATTGAAATAAACGAAACACACATTAAATGAGTAATTCTACATCATCCTTAGAA
>JBCCLN010000376.1:0-3029 GCA_039026865.1 Bacteroidota bacterium
TTTGAAAAACCCGCCTTTTGGCCCAACTCTTCGTTACTCAACATTTCAAAAGCCTCATTTACGACCAGTAAACTACGTTTTTGAAATGCTGAAAGCCTCGATTTGAACCAAAAATCCGGTTTTGCAAAAGGATTCTCTGAGATAATTGATTTCGAATGAGATGCCAACATCTTTCCCCAAATTTGAGGAATCAAAAATCATTCAGTATGAATATTAAACTACGGTAAATCAATTACTTGAATCAAACCGCCACTAGTTGTGGTGAATAATGCGGGTTAAATAATTCACGCTCTTGAATGAAAACTGATAGTACAAGGGCTATTTCGTGACTACCTTCAAAAGGATAAAGTAACCGCTACGCTTCCTGCTTTTCTCAGATAGACCTCATTCTAAATCGGAATGGGATCACTAAGGATCACTAACCTGAAGATGAAAAGCGCTGAATATTATGCTTTTGGAAAACTACTGGGTCATGAAGTTGTAAGTCTCAACGCGATCCTGGCCAATCGCGTAAGAGGTCAATGCTCAAAATACCCTAACAAGATTATAGACGAATTAATAGAGAAGGTGCTTCAGCGCATTTAAAATCAGAGCTAAGGTTTTTTCAAAAATAATGCTTCAAACGCTTTTCTCATTGAATCTGCTGCTTCATTTAGGTGTTTCCGGGCTCTGGTCCATTTCTCTCCTGAATCGTTTGCGCGTTCTTTTACTTCTTCCTCCAACCTCTCTTTTTGTTTTTTCAGATCAATGATTTTACGCTCTGTTTCTTTAGAAACCTTAGTTCCAGCCTTTTTAGTTTCTTCTATTAACTGATCTATTTTCTTTCCTAGTTCAGAAAGAATTGACTCAACGCTTTTTTTATCGCTCATCTGTTAAAGTTATGACTTTCCGTACCACTTAGCAATGACTTCGGATGCGGGCTTGTTCTGCGGAGTCCATGCTTTTTTGTACCAATCCCCTGTTCTTGAGGTCAGATGCCACTTCCAAAAAAAGCCCCCAACGAACCACGACGCATTTTCTAGCGACTGGAAAGTGGCTTCAAAGGCATCTGCCTGAAGTTGTGGGTTGGCGCTAACGACGGACTTATCTATATCCCAGTGTTTTCCGGTTGCCCCATCTATGCTTTGGAAACCAAACTCTGTAAAAAGAATAGGTTTTTTCCATCTGTTTGAGAAAACAGAAAGGTTCTTTTTAACTGGTTCCCACCCTTCCTTGATTTTCTCTACGGATGGATCAACCCCCTCAGCAAGTGGAAAATAAGCATCTATACCAATGTAATCTACAGCGTCCCACCAAGAAATCTTGTGGTAATTATCCCAGTTGGAAGCATAGGTGATTTTACCAGAATAGTGTTTTCTTACCTTACCGATCAGATCTCTCCAAAACTGAGGACGATCCCTTGCCGGCACCCGATATTCCGTACCGATACAAAACAACTCCGCATTCATGGAGTCTGCTTTGCTTGCATGGTTGAGGATGTATTCAGTGTAATCTTTTTCCCACGTTTTCCATTCTCCTTCAGTGGTCAGACTAAAGTCTCCCGCCCACCCCTGTTCAATGACCCAGACGTGAGGCTTTACCATCACTTTCAAGTGATTTTCTTTTGCATACTGTATAAGCTTGCAGTTACCATCAGTCCGCTCTCCCCACCATTGTCCTGAATGGTCATAAGAAACGTTGGGCTGCCCGGCATGTGAAAAACCATAGGGTATCACCGCCACCCAATTTACATTTATCTGCTTAATTGCACCAAGAGTAGAGGCATCAATGGGCCGGGGAGGATTGACTATGCATGCTCCGTTTATGCGTTCAATCCCGGATTTGTAAGGAACAATGACCCAACCAGTGATACCAGAAATTAATACAAGGAGAATAATGGATTTGTGAATGAAATAGAGCATAAACCAAAAAACGAGGTAGTTCAAACTAAAGTTTTACGAGAAAATAAACGGAAGATTATGGCGCCCAAAAGTGTTCACCATCAGGCCTTAAGATAGAAAGATAATTTGAATAACCCCTTTATTGATTCTTGGTATTCTTAGAATTGAGCGTAGAAATTGCAGGGCATAAAGGGCACCTCTAAAAACCCACTTTCAATTTTTGAGATGATCTTTTTTTTCCTGATACTTCGTTATCAAAATACTTATTTAACGCCGCTCAACTCCGTTTTTGACGTCTTGTCTCAGGAAAAAATCGCTACCTCAAATTCTTGAACTGAGTTTTTAGAGGTGCCCTTTAGAGTTTTTTGACATAAAGAAGGGAGGGTTTTGTGAAAATTATTGGAAACAAATGCAAAGAGTGATCCTTATTCCAGATTCAGATGACGACTATCATTACTTCGACGAAAAACGAATATGTGCAATCGGCAGAAAGCATAAGGCGAACTATTGATGTGTAGTGTGTTCATGACTATGAATTAATTATTTTTATGGAAAAACTATTGAAAAGATATGAAAGAAGGATGGCTAGAGGCGATCAATCAAGAAATACTGGAACTTAAAGCGCTCACGAAAGAAACACGTGAAATGACTCTTGAAACCAGAAGATCGGCAGATGCGGCTGAATTACGTGCCGCTGCCGCGATGGAAGAAGCCAAAGCATCCAGGGAAGAAGCGAAAGCATCCAGGGAAGAAGCCAAAGCATCCAGGGAAGAAGCCAAAGCAGCGCTAAGGCGAGCTGAAGATGCGAGCATACTTTTAGAAGTCCATATCGCATGGCACAATAAACCGATGTGGAAAAGATGGTTTGGTTTTAAGTAACCTTTTGAATACGCTTACTTTTCCAAAATCGCCCTACTCATTGAAAAACTTTCCTCTGACATAAAGCTAACCCGGATTTTAAGACATTGCACCGCTGGGTGGCTTATTATAACATAAAATAGCTAACCTACCTTATACCCACCTTAAGCAGCCTTCTTTAGGGCAGCCAGTTGTTGTTCAAGGCTTTTACTTCGTTTTTCTTTTAATTTGGTTTGGTTTAGCCGAAATATTTCGGGATTAAACGCTTCTTTTTTAGTCCTCATATGAAAA
>JBCCLN010000377.1:0-3015 GCA_039026865.1 Bacteroidota bacterium
ATATAGATAGCGCAAGGCTTGCAAAAGCCATCAAGCTACTTGAATTAGACGAAAGAAAGCTGGCAAATGGAAAAAAAATGCTTAAAACATCCTTAATAGCTTATTCAGAGATAGATACGAATCTTCCATTTGATACTACGCGCCTATACAGCACCTTTCTTCCAGCAGAAAATGATGGTCCGGAAGTCAGTAAATCAGACCGAAAGAAACTACTGGAAGCTTCGATTGAGTTGTACAACTATCAATCAAAACATGCTAGTACCC
The DNA here is from genome assembly GCA_039026865.1 of Bacteroidota bacterium. Taxonomy (GTDB): domain Bacteria; phylum Bacteroidota; class Bacteroidia; order Cytophagales; family Cyclobacteriaceae; genus Ekhidna. The sequence continues at coordinate 265 of JBCCLN010000377.1, forward strand.
TCAATCCTAAGCTTGACTTTTTCGGTGATCTGTTTTGGCGATCTCAAAGTGCCAATGCTAATATCATTGGCGATGGTTTTTGGAATAATGCAAGCTTGCTAGGATTGAAATTAAATTTTCCTATTTATTCCGGAGGCAAGAATTCATTGCAACGCCAACAACTCTTTTTGCGAAAAGAAATTGCTCAAAATAGTCTATCACAATTAATCAAGGGAGAAAAACAAATGAATGAAAAACTAAACGAAGAAATCTCCTATGCTAAAAAAAAGCTTGATCTGGAATTGGAATGGCGGGTCGCGCTCAGAAAACAATTATTGATTTCTAAAACGGAATGGGAGCAAGGTGTTTCTTCAATCAAAGATCTGCTTGAAGCTGAAGAGGAATTATTATCTTCTGAGCAAGTGGTTGTTCAACTGCTGGCAGAAATACGATTGAAAGAATTAGAATATCTAAAAGCTACAGGTCAACTTCGTGTTATTCTCAATGAATAAAAAAACATATCTTTTATTTGATTAAAATACGATGAGAAAAATAAGAAAAAAACGGAGAAGGATTTTATGGATGACATTCATCCTTTTCATCGTATTTGCTTATCTCTTGTGGCCTTTACAAAGTGATGAGTTTCAAATTACCTGGGATCAACAAAAAATCGAAGAGAAGTCGGAGATCCTTTCAAGCATTAAACTCATTCGAGATTCATTGAATATACCACCCAATATCGTTATTATTCTTGCCGATGATTTAGGTAAAGCAGAAGTTTCTGCGTACGGACAGGATTTGGTACATACTCCAAACATTGACGCAATTGCGAATAATGGAGTACTCTTTACCGAAGCTTACATTACTTCTCCTATTTGTAGTCCCTCCAGAGCAGGGCTTATTACCGGTCGTTATCAACAGCGCTTTGGATACGAGTTGCAACCACACGATCGATATCCCAGAAATAGGCTGGAATTCATCGCTTTCAAATATTTTATAGATACAGATAACTGGGTTGTTGCAGATGAACGTATTGCATATCCTAATCCAGAAGATATTTTAAAACAGGGGTTGCCTCCTTCTGAAATTACGCTGGCAGAACTTCTCAAACCATTTGGCTACCGTACTGGAGTGGTTGGTAAATGGCATCTGGGATTGAATAAGTTTTCATATCCTCTTCAAAGAGGGTTCGATTACCACTACGGTTTTTATGAGGCCTTCTCTCTTTATGCGCACGAGGATGATCCGACAATAGTTAATCATCATCATGATTGGTTATTTACCGATAAATACATTTGGGGTCCGGGTAGAACAGGCAACTGTGCAATCTATCGGAACGATGAGGTAGTGGAAGAACGCGAGTATATCACCAAAAAGTTTGCTCAGGAAGCGATCGAATTTATCGATAAAAACAAGCTGGAGCCTTTCCTTCTTTATCTTCCATTTAATGCCCCGCACACGCCATTTCAGGCTCTAAAAGAAGATTATGATACGTTTGATCATGTTAAGGACCAAAACAAACGCGTGTATTATGCAATGATCAAATCACTGGACGACGCGGTCGGAAAAATCATGGATAAATTGGAGCATGAGAATCTTTTGGAAAATACACTGGTCTTCTTTCTTAGCGACAATGGAGGCGCCAGCTACACGAAAGCTACAGACAATTTTCCCTTGAAAGGGGGTAAAATCACCAATTTCGAAGGGGGCATCAATATTCCTTTTATGATGCAATGGAAAGAAAGCATTCCATCAGGTCAAGTGTTTGATAAGCCAGTATCCTCTTTGGATGTATTTGCTACATCCATGCAAGTAGCCGGGGTGAAAATGCCACAACGAAAACTGGATGGTGTTGATCTTATACCTTATATATCAGAAGAGGAAAGTGGCACTCCACATGAAGCCCTTTATTGGCGATCAGGATATAATTCGGCTATTAGAAAAGGCGACTGGAAATTGATCATTAATGAAATGGATGGTGTGCATAGACTTTACAACTTGAGAGAAGATAAATCCGAAGAACATAATCTCTACGTAAGGAACAAAGTTTTGGTGGGGGAGCTTAAAAAAGAATTAAACGATTGGAGCGCTACTCTTGTATCTCCAAGATGGCCAAGGATCATGGATTGGGAATACGATGATGGTGAAGAAGTCATTCATTTTGCAATGTGAAAAGATAATGAATGTGTTAAGCGATTTGATTTTCAATTTTATAAAATCAGAGGAAGAACTTTTGTTGTTCAGATGAACCAATTAATTTTTATTCAAGCATTTTTAGGTCTCAAATGTAAGGTCCCAAATTATTAGGGTTAGCTAGATGAAGTATACCTTTCGGTTAATAATCATATTATTGTTCATTGCTGTGATTGTAATCACGCTTTACAACCGAAAGCAGTATCAACAAATTAGCATATCAGAAGCGGTAAAAACAGTAGAGATAATCCCTGTAACCACACTTATTGTTAAAGAAAGCCAACCCCTTAAAGTGATTAGATCTGCGGGTAGCGTACAGAGCGTAGGTAGAGCCCTGGTGATTGCTAAGGTCAATGGATCTGTGGAGGAGATCCATGTATCGTTAGGAAGTAAGGTTAAAAAAAGTGAGCGCCTGGTAAAAATCGAAAATACCTATCTGAGGGAACAGTGGGAGATAGCCGATAAAGCATATCTCCAGGATTTGAAAGATTTTGAAAGACTAAAGTCATTACGTGAAGTAGACGCGGCCACTCACCAGCAGCTAGAACAGTATGAAGTGAAGGTTGCGGCGAGCAAAAC
>JBCCLN010000378.1:0-3002 GCA_039026865.1 Bacteroidota bacterium
ACCAAATCCATAACAGACATTTTTGTAATAGAAGGTTCATTTTATGGTGTCGCCAGAGATTTTTCTAACTCAAGTGCTGAAAGCGTTTCGGATATCTATCGCATTACAGAAAACAGTACGTTAGAGAAACAAACAGAAGGTGTTGGTTGGATAGAATATATCGCGAAGGTTCGTTAGAGATACTTGAAGTTTTTAGTATTACGAGCAAGTATTTTAACGTAATCAAAAAAACTAAAATAATACATATTCGAATGAAGTATTTTCTGCGTTTGCGTCGGTTTTTTTGCTAAACAACTACGCGAAGCACATTGACTTCGCCTGTTTTAGATATTCAGGTATTTTAAGCACACAAGGCTTGGCCCGGATTATTCGCCACAAATAGTGGCGGGTTGATTCAAGTAATTGATTGACCGTAGTTGAATAGAATCCTTTGCAAAACTGGATTTTTGGTTCAAATTGAGGATTTCAGAATTTTCAAAAACGTAGTTTACTGGTCCTAAATGAGGCTTTTGAAATTTTGGGTAACGAAGCGTTAGGCCAAAAGCAGGTTTTCAAAAGGATTCTATTATTTATATTGAATGATTTTTGATTCCTCAAATTTAGAGAACGATTCTGTCCTCTCATTCGAAATCAATTACTTTAAATTCAGCATATTATCTTATCTCAATGAAGAACACCCGAATTTTTCGGATTAGTTAATAGCTAATGGGTCGAGTTGGGAGTTCTGACTTTAAGCTCTTCCTCGGTATAGTCAGTAGGCTTACCTAGGTATTCGAACTTATCTATCTCTTCTAGTATTTCATTGAATTTAATCCTTGCTCTCTTGTAAGCAGGGCCACCTAATGGTAAATGAATAGGAGGCTGATCCAAGGTAGTCACTTCAAACATGGCTTTTGCTGCACGAACTGGATCTCCAACCTGATTGCCACTAACCTCTTTAATGGCTTCCATATTTCTCGTCGCAGATTCATTATATGCTGTTATAGAAGATTCATTAAAAGTTGCCGATCTTCCCGCCCAGTCTGTACGGAAAGGACCGGGCTCAATATTGGTCACTTTTATTCCCATATGCTTCGTCTCTGCAGCTAAAGCCTCTCCTACACCCTCTAGGGCAAATTTGCTTCCATTATAAATCCCAACTCCTGGAAATCCATTCAATCCTGCGATGGAGGTAATGTTAAGAATATGTCCACTACGTTGCTTTCTCATGAAGGGAAGCACCAGCTTGATCATTCTTACGCACCCAAAAACATTCACATCAAACTGCCTTTGAATCTCTTCATCACTCGTTTCTTCAATTGGTCCCAAGGTTCCGTAACCGGCGTTATTGACCAAAACATCGACACGACCGTACTCGCTTTCTATCCATTTAGCTGTCTCATCAATGGTATCCTGCTTTTGTACATCCAAAACTATCCCTTTTATTTTCCCTGAGTTGATCCTTTCGAGATCGGCTATCTGCTCTTTTTGTCTGACCGTACCGATTGCTATATCACTTTTCCCTGCAATTATTTTTATTAATTCTCTACCAAATCCAGTGGAACATCCAGTAACCAACCAAACTCTTCCCTTCATATTATTGATTTTTCTCAATTAACACATCTCCTATCAAATAGTTTATGACCAAGGATGAATCTTATTCCATCTGATTTCTTTAGATCTAATCCGCATTATTCACCACAATAATGGCGGTCTGGTTCAAGTAATTGATTTTTAGTAGTTGAATAAAATCCTTTACTAAACTGGATTTTTAATTCAAATCAAGGATTTCAGGATTTCAAAAACGTAGTTGACTAATCGTAAATGAGGCTTTTGAAATTTTAGCAACGAAGAGTTGGGCCAAAAGGCGGGTTTTTCAAAGGATTTTTATTGATTAATAGATAAGTCCTGATGGTAAAAAAATAAACCCGCGCTAAAGATGCTATTACCGAAAAAAGGAAGATCAATAACGGCAGATGAGTTTTTGTAGGTCCACTCATCATAAACATCCGAACTGGAAAGTTTCCATGGACTCTTTGGAAGAATATATTTATAGTCTAGAGAAATACCCATAGATAAGTCATAGGAATTTCTGGATATCAATTTATATCCAAACAAGATGTATGGATTGATTGCATTTGACTTGTATTCAATTTCAAGACCTCTTGAGTTGTTAAATGCTATGTTCGGATTATCCACTCCACTGTTTTCATAAATAGATAAATTCATTCTATTTCTTAGAAATCTTAACCCAAAATGAAATTGGATTTTTCGACTTATTTTTAAATGTTGCTCTAAAAAGATGCCATAAGAAATTCCGTCAAGACGGAGCGAGCGACTGGTGGAATCAGTGTTTAGGTATTGGTTTTGGGTAAAAAAATATAAAAAATGTATCCCGAATGATACATTTCTTGGATTGGGTATGTTAACTCCTACTGAAAGCCCTGTTGTTATAAAAAAATTGTCAATACCATCAAAAAGTGATTGACGTATCAGTTCATTTTTCAATTGGGAGTATCCCATGTATGAATCTGTTCCCAAAAAAGATTGGAAAAACAAATAATAATTTTGAGTTGAATCCTGAGAATTTAAACATGAAGGGGTAGTACACCCCTTCACCTTCAAAGAAGACATTAAAAAATCAGTACCAATAACCTTATTGACAAAAACATGGATGATTAGGGTTACTTTGACAAAATACACAGGTAATGCATGTATTACTCGAATAACAATCCAAAATCAGTCTAAAAATTTAGAAAGTAAACCTCACGAGAATAATCTCGCACTTCATTTCTAAATGGTTAGAGCTATTTGTTAATTCTCTTTCATGAATTCTTACTAGCACAAACTCTATGTTATATCTTTTATTTTCTGTTAAATCAATAGAATCCTTTGAAAAACCCGCCTTTTGGCCCAACTCTTCGTTACTCAAAATTTCAAAAGCCTCATTTACGACCAGTAAACTACGTTTTTGAAATTCTGAAAGCCTCGATTTGAGCCAAAAATCCAGTTTTGCAAAGGAT
>JBCCLN010000379.1:0-2997 GCA_039026865.1 Bacteroidota bacterium
CAGGTCAAAAAAGCGGTCAATCCATAGGCCTTAAAATCAAAATTGTATCTGAGTAGCCTCAAAGCTGCTTTTGAAGAACTCAATACCATCAAATATGGTATGCAACTAGAATTACAGTTTTAAAATGCGTAACATCAGTTAAAAAATGAGATAATAAAAGAATTGTCCGTATTTTGAATGCCTAAATTTATGCGGACATGAACCCAAGTTTTTACATCTAAGTAAAAAAAATGATGTTATCATTCCTGCATCAGGCGAAACTGCTATTGATATATCAACAGCTGCTTGTGTCACGGTAGAGGGCTTGGCTCTGGGAGGAGATTTAAATATAATTAGAAGTCCACTTAACGGAATTTTCTTGTCTTACTATCTCAATTACGTTAGAAAGAAAGACATTGCAAGACTGGCTCAAGGTATATCAGTTATACATATTTACTCAAGACAACTAAAATTACTTGAGATTGAAATTCCTTGTACGGAGGAACAGAATAGAATAGCCGAATTTCTATTTGACATAGATAGTTTGATTAATAACAAAATTAAACTTTATAGTCATTCAAACAGTGTTGCAATAACAGAATGAAAGACAAACTCAAAATAATACCCACTGATTTGCTTTCTGCCTATTTGGAACAAGTACCCAAAGGCTTACAGGAGGCGTTTGAGGCGTTGCATGATGCCGAAATATCTACTGACACGTTCAGCTTCTATACTTCGGTATCATCTGTGTTTAGCAGTAAAATTGAGGGAGAGGATATTGAACTGGACAGTTACATCAAGCACAAAAAATTTGGCATAGAGTTTTTGCCCGACTACACCAAAAAGATAGATGATTTATACAATGCCTACTCCTTTGCCAAAATCAATGAACTAAACGAGAAAAACATTTCGGAAGCCCACAGACTGTTGAGCAAACACATTGTAGCAAAAAACAAGCAAGGAAAATTCCGGACACAAAATATGTACGTCAGCACCCTGGACGGACGGATTGAGTATGTGGCTGCTTCTCCTTTTGAGGTAGAACCGGAAATGAAGAAATTTTACCGTGATGTGGCAATAGTACTTAAAGAGGAACTGACCATAGAAGAAGTGTTTTTCTACGCTTCCATGATCCATTTGGTATTTGTAAAAATCCATCCCTGGAATGATGGAAACGGAAGGAGTGCCCGATTGATTGAAAAATGGTTCTTAGCCGAAAAGCTGGGTGAAAAAGCATGGTTTGTACAAAGCGAAAAACACTATTACCGGCAACACCAAACCTATTACAATAATATCCGCCTGTTGGGTCTTGAATACCCGAATTTAGATTACAAACAAGCATTGCCGTTTTTGTTGATGCTTCCTAATTGTCTGTATTAGGATTAGTTGGATTACAGGATGACATGGTTAAGAAAATGGATTTAAGATGAAACATGAAGATACAACCCATAAAATAATCGGATCTGCCATGAAAGTTCATAGTGCTCTGGGTAATGGCTTTCAGGAAGTCATTTATCAAAGGGCTTTGGCAATTGAAATGGAAAAACAGGGCTTAGGTTTTCAACGGGAAATGGAAATGACCATTTATTACGAAGGCATTGACATTGGAACAAGACGGGTTGACTTTTTTGTGGGAGATAAAATTATGGTAGAATTAAAAGCAGTGATTAGGTTGGAAGATATTTATCTGGCACAAGCTATGAATTACTGCCAGGCTTACGACCTGCCCATAGGCCTGCTCATAAACTTTGGAAGTAAGAGCCTGGAATTTAAGCGGGTTTACAATGTAAATCACGCTGACAATAAGGACTACATTAAGAACAATCCTAAAATCATCAAATCCTAAAAATCTTAATGCAGACAGAATATATATTAGAAGAACAACTGGTTGCTCAACTGCAAACATTGGGTTATAGCCATAGAAGATTACCTCTTTGCCGAACGTGAACCGCTCCGGGATGAGGTACTGGAATTGATAGAAGGCAACAAACCCACCTTGCTTGAACGCAAGAAAACAGGCGACCGGATTTTAACCCGGATTTTAGATTTTTTGGAGACATTTATTAACGGGATGACCAACTGATATGATAAACCTAATTTTTAGACTGTTTCTCACACTTAATGCTACCTCATTGATTTTAGTAGTATATTTTGTAAAAGAGCATCAAGTAATAAATGGCTTTAACAGCTATTTGACAAATCTGCATCCTTGGGTTTCCTATGTATTATATTTTGCAATTCCAGTCCTATTTACCTATCTCAGCATATTGTTATCAAAAGCACTTGCCAATGACAGTGTAGAAGCTGAGGAAGGCAATTCTCCAATCAAAGAAATTGAACAAGCAAACAATGCATACTTGCCAAGTTATCTGGGATATTTCTTCGTTGCTCTTAGTGTTCCATATTGCGACACATTGATTTTTGTATTCGCAATACTCTTTCTATTTACATTTTTATCTCAGACACTCTATTTCAATCCGCTGTTTTTGTTTTTTGGATACCACTTTTATTACCTGACAACCGAAACGAACATTAAGATTTTTTTGATTACTAAGAAAAAATTGAAAGATCCGAGTAAGCTTAATTTCCCAGCTCTCAAACGAATAAATGACTTTACATTTATAGATAAAGAAAAGTAATATTATGAACCATCTCTTAGCAAAAACAAAAGGCAGGAATGGTGACTTTTTCAAAGTCATTTCCGATGAAGAAATATTCACACTTCCCGATGACTTCGAAAATCCTATTGAATACGATTCTGATTATAAACTAGAAGATTTTGAGAGATCACGTCTTCAGGATAGACCATTTTGATAGTGGGGCTATTCCCTTCATTCAAGGAAAGTCCAGGAGATTGCATTTTAAAAGTGATGAAGAACATTTGAGAAGACAAGGAATTCTGATTGATTAATAGTTAAATTGAAGAAGGCAATAATGCTTCCGGATTATAATTTCGGAAACGCCTAAAGTTACCGAGATGGTAAGATTTTCTCCATAGAAGGCGCAGGTGAATACATC
>JBCCLN010000380.1:0-2980 GCA_039026865.1 Bacteroidota bacterium
GGTAGGCATAATATACTTACAATAATAAAAATATTAATAAAATTTATATAGATTGTCATTATAATAATTTAGTTTATTTGAATAATAATCAAATCTGAAAGAAAGACGTTTCGCAGCGTTTAGCGACCATTGGTATGCTTTTATTTCAGAATACGTATTGACAAAGCCAACCCGGTTTTCAGGTGATATTCCGATAGAAGCTGCATTTCTAAATGCTGACCTAATTCGGCCACTGTCATGGTGAATGGCGTGTTGAAGTTCGTGCCCAGCGGTTAGGTACAACTGATTGGTGCTACCTTTTAATGCCTGTTTGACAATACTCCTATTTAGGGTTATCAGAGTATTTGCACCTCTTTGACCAGTTGCAGAAACCGTATTACTCAAATTATCTGTTTTACCATACAGGCCACTTAATGCTTTTACTTTTATTCTTGGCCGATTAGTCATACCTGATAACTCACTGCTAAAATTTTGATTGTAGAATTTGTTAGCAAAGTTCTCCAGGTATTCTCTTTTAATATATCCAGTTAGGATGTTTCTATCATGACTTGAATGAGCCGCAGCAATACCACCCGATACACCGCCAGTCAGTGCACCTCCAATCGCTCCTGAAGTAAAACCTTCCTGGAAACTTCCTCCTGTTGCCGCAGATAACCCTCCTGATATTAATCCACCGGTGGCGCCTCCATACAATGCGCCAGGAATCACACCATGAACGTTAGCTAGTCCCGCAGTTGACCCCGCGATTCCACCAAGCGCCCCAGTCCAAATACCACGACCGATGTCAGATTTTAACTTCAAATTACTGCTCAGAACAAATGAATCATCTTTTAGATACAGACAATAGTTTACATCAAATCTATCCCCGCAATAGTGTACTTTTTTTTGGCTGGCACAACTTGTTATAATGCCTAAAAGTAAGACAATGAATAGGATCAATCTACTTTTATCTCCAATCATATTGATAAGCATTTAATACCGACCTGAACTGTTGAATGGCTGGCAAGCATTATATCCAAAGCCAATGTTGGCTCTCTACGGACAGGCAGATCATTTTCGAGTTCCTTGATGCTTTCTATTCTTAAATCGGACTTACGGCAGGAATTGGTTTTACATATACGGACTCCAAGTGCTTTATGAGAAGTGTTGGGTAAGGAAGAACTCCTCCCACTTTGTTTCGAATTCTTCTTTGGATATTTTTCTGTAATTAAATGCTTCATACTGTTTGAGACTCATATCAGTATCTAACCAAAATCCTAAATTCTTGCCTAAAGGAGCTATCACAATGGTTTTTTCATCTCTATCTAACCCTATTTCTCGATCAGGGTACTCGTTATCTGGCAGAAATTCCAAAAGCCAACACTCGACAGCGTCATACTTTTCATCAAAATCAGGATTAGCTTTAGGAAAAATAAACGAAAGTAAATTAGTTAACGTTTTTTGAAAATTTGATGCCTCCCTTTTCTTTTGTGAATGTTCAGGATCTTTAAACGATATGTATATAGGGTGCATAATTATTATTTTCTAATCTTCCAAAAATGAAAATGACCAGCATCTTGAGAACGCCATCCAGGAATTGGGAATTTTTTAGATCTTAAAGTTTTATTAAAATTTTGCCACCATGCACCTTGTATTTTTTTCAAATATCTAGGCGATGCACCCCATCTCAGAGGGGTTACTGTACCGTCTTCCCGGGCGGCTTCCGTCATCTTAATGTAACTTGTTTTCACAAATGTTGCGTCCCAATAGTGGGCACTCTATTTCAAAATTTAACAAGAAACTGCAAGGCTTCTAAGATTATCAATCCATGCTTATCAAGATTCTGGTTTAATTAAAGAAATGGGATTTTCTTAAAAGAAATATCTTTTATCGAAACGTCAACAACTTGCCATTCTTCTGATTCTTTTTTGATATTTAGTCGACACTTGAAATAATTAAGGCTGTCATCTTTGGTAAAACTAGTTACATAAAATGCGTATTTACACATTCTATCTTTTACTTTGATTTTATTAGTGACTAGAAAATAGCTTACAGGTTCAGGATCCAAACTTGCCGTGAATAGATCACCAACCAACACTATCTTGAATTTATCTGTTTGATGAAAAAGATATTTTTGGCCTTTACTAGTTGAGATTGATCGGTAGACTTCTAAGTAGTCCTCAACATGTTTTTGTAGTGCCAGGGTCGCCACAAAATAAACTGTATCATTCTCTTTAGAACTTACCTGCGCCAATTTGGAATATACTCTCTCATTGTTAACGACAACTGCTAGGATTTTCTTAATAGCACTATTATCCTGAGAGTAAGTCATTATTGATAAGAAAAAAACAAATATTGTGGTGAGAGTAATTTTCATATCAGTCCATTTTAGTTAAAACTAAAATACAAGCTGTAAGACCAAAGCCAAGCATCAGTTCGTAGATACAGAGATCTTGTTTGTCCTACGAATTTACCACGGAATTTAATTCTTCCAGGGGCCTCCGTACAATGCGCCAGGAATCACGCCATGAATGTTAGCTAGTCCAGCACAGTCGACCCCGCGATTCCGCCAAATGCCCCAGTCTAAATGGCTTGCGGCATTTAAGGCTGGCTCAAATCAAGCAGACACGGACGTAGACAAGTTGTCAAAAAATTCATGATATCTTATTTATAATTCAAAATGAACAGTATTACTAATGAAGAGCTTATCTAAATGAGTATGATAATAGAAGATTTCCAAATTATAATTTCCTCTTGGTAAGAGGACACTTTTGTATAATATTTTAGTTCTGACATAAGTCTTTGAATTTGGCGATATTTTCAAAGTATGAAGGGGTAAGTTCTTTGGGAATAAACCCTTTGGCTTGTATAATTTTATATTTAGATTATCTTCCAATCGTAAAGGCTTTCCTAATTCATCAGTAATGATGAAGCCCATTCTGTCGATTTTGACGGTATCAATAATATTTTTAAGTTGTTCCGGATCGTATTGTTGAGAAAA
>JBCCLN010000381.1:0-2960 GCA_039026865.1 Bacteroidota bacterium
ACAATATTTTCGATCCAATATCCTTCATGGGCATTGAGCTCGGAACACACTCTTATGATGGCATTTTCAACGATCGTAATGGCTTCCTGTGGATAGCCTTCTGCAATCAAATCATCAATAAAAGCATCGTTAGCACTTTCATTACATCTTGTTTCGATATTGATAGCTAAATCATTTAAAAAATTGGTAATGTTAGCTTCTTGGTCTTCTTCTAAGCTACTTAGTTCATTGGCTTCTTTAATACCATTGGCTAACCAACGTCCTCCTTTGTCTAAAGAATCAAGTTTTGCTAAGGTGCTTTCATAGTTTACAATTTCCACTGTTGGAACATCATCGTCCTCACTACAAGAGGTTATCAGAATAAGAGTACTAATCAATAGTCCTGAAGCAAATCGAAAATTCATTTTATTCATTTTTATTGGTTTGACATATTGTTGTGAAATCCAATGCAAATGAATAATCATTTTGAGCCTTCACGTGGATGAAATAAAGTGAAATGAACATCTTGCGATGTGAATTGCTTATTCTCTCTGCTTTATATCCTTGCTGGGCATCAACAGAAGTGAAAAATGGAAATTTTATCAGATTCTTACCCTGATAATGCTTCCTGGATTCTACCTTGAACCTCTTCCTCTTTTGAGGTTATTATTTCTTCAAAATCTATCATTCCTTAATCCTGACTAACGTAAACTAAATTCATGATTCTCAGTACTCATTTTTCCATCAAAAGATTTGGCCTCCTCTAGAGCCTAAAGTCTCCTCGTTAGCTGGGGATATTAATTTACCTGAAAAAATCCCTATTTTTTTCGCCCTGGGATTTTGGAGGGTAAATCTGGGGAATTGCTTGTAAAGGTTGGGCTAAGCTTCAGTACATAACGTCAGCAAAGTATGGAGTTTAGGTTTTGTTAGTCACTTTTTTTCTCCACTCTACCCTTTTACTATTATTCTCCAAGGCTCCTTAGCACCTTTTCGACCAACTTCTTATTTAGATGAAAGCCTATATTAATTAGTTTTTCAATTGTCGGTTTTATCGTCCTAAGTATTCCTTTTTGTTTGGCAAAGACTAATACACCCAAAATTCCGACTACTTTTATCCCATATGAATCAGCTATTTGCCTACCCCTAAACTCATCGATGATCAAATACTGAGCTTTTGTTTCTAGCGCAAGCGCTATCGATTCAGACTCTCCAAGATCTAATTTATCTAGCAATTCAAAAACTAAACGTTGATTCTGAGGCGCTTGAACCTTAATCCATGAAAGTTGATCTATAGTTTGTGCTTGCTCGGGTAAAACATATAATTCTCTTCTAACCGCAGGTGTTATCGTAATCTCTCCATAGATCTCTTTTAGAAGTTCTATGGAACCTATTTGGAGGAGATTTGAAATGGAGGATGTATCACTGACTATGATCATAGACTTATACCGAGATTATCTAAGTCTTTTTTCAAATCTTGTTCGGTATAATGGATATAAATATCTCTTTTCGAAAGCTCTTTCTGAAAGCTTATTTGGTCTAAATTTGCTAAACGGCGAGCCTGGCCCATGCTCATGCGCTTTTTATCATATAAATAGCAGGCCAAATCAATCAATAGCTCATCTGCTGTTAATTGAGCTTTTGAAAGGGTATCATCTGTAATTATTAAGGCCATATCCAATATTATCTATTTACAATTTACCACTTATCGCTAAAACGCAAGTTCTTATTTTTAAGTTTCTTTTGATGTATGGCTGGGTAACGTCTTATATATGCGGCGTGACCATCATATACTTTGTTCGCTGTCGTTTTCTTTTTTCAAATTTCTTTTTAGGTATACATTTATTCTTCGTAAAAATTCATCGTAATCACCAATTTGCTAATCATTAAGGTTGTAAGTTACCTCATAAAAATTTTCCTTTTATTGCCTTTCTCTTTAGAGCTTTCCAATCAGATTTTTTTGTATTCTCGAATGCCCAAATTCTCCATTTTGCAATTCTGAAACTCCACCAAGTCCAAGCCAATAAAAAACCTAATCCTATTCCTCCGAAAAGTCCAAGTAGTATTCCTATTCCCTCATATTTTTTGGGAATTATCATCGGAATGCCTATTGTCAATATTATCGGCACAATTACCATAATAATCGTAACAGGAACATTTACCACTAATTGTCCTTTCCTGATTACTTCATCTATGGTCTTGTATTTTTTCATTTTTTTCTAATGACAGCGGACGGTTGGGCTATATGTTAGGTGGAGCATGGGCATTATAGCCTTGTATTGGGCGATGTGCTATATTTTTCTTCGGCGTATTTTATTTCTGGTAACCGTTATGAATTCGTAGGTAGGCTGTGAAATTTCTGGAATTAAATTTCCAAGAACAAATCGTACATTTTCAAGAGTCAGGTCAAGTTCTTCCTTTGAATACCTAAGAAAAATAATAGTTATGTGGGTTATCCCATGTGCAGAAACCCACTCCCCAAAGTCTTTATCCTCAGTAATGAGGATATGGTTATTTTCTTTTGCAAGCCTTATAACCTCGATATCTGGAATTCCTCTATAGGCTTCTCGAATCCATATTACTTCATGGCCATCATTTCGTAAAGCTGCCACAAGCTTTCCATTAAGGTTTTCATCAGCTAAAATCTGGGTCATGAAATACTCGGTATGACTACTTCTGTCCCTAAAATATCAGCAGCATATCCTACGCAGGCTAGGATATCATCTCTCTCCAAGCCTGGATACATTTCTTCTATTTCTGAAAAATCATATCCGTCGGATATTTTCTGAAGTATGAGTTCTACAGTTAATCGGCTACCTTTAATTCTAGGCTTCCCCAACATAATATTGGGGTCAGATTCTATTCTATTTCTATATTCCATCTATCTATTCTTAAGGCAACAATTTTTGACTTTAGTTAAGATACCCTTTTTACGTCAAGATTTCCATTTTTGATTTTATTTCTACTGTTCATATCGCCCAACG
>JBCCLN010000382.1:0-2955 GCA_039026865.1 Bacteroidota bacterium
GTATACCGCAAGGCCTCCAATGTCATTGATGGTTTCCGGGCAATAGGGACCCTGGTCTCCATCTATACCATCTCCGGTAAATACTATTTGGTAGCAGTCTGCAGTTGTTCCATCTTCCAGTTCTGCTGAAACAGTTTCCATAGATACCAGGCTGCTATTAAAATAGGACTCCTGAATAATTCCATCTTGAGGAGTATCTGTACTGGTATTTGTTTCTTCATCATCATTATTACATGCATAATAAAGCAATGCTAACAGTGTAACTAAAATAATACTTAATCTCACCTTCATTAATTTTTAATTTTACAATTGAATAGTAGAATTTTTTGAAAAAACTGGATTCTTGGTTCAAATCGAGGCTTTCGGAATTTCAAAAACATGGTTTACTGGTTGTAAATGAGGCTTTTGAAATTTTGAGTAACAAAGAGTTGAGCCAAAAGGCAGGTTTTTCAAGGGATTCTATTAGTCTTCGGTTTATCGTTCTTTCTAAAAACATTGAGCTAACTGAAAACATATTCAGACTTATCTTTTATCCAAATTCTAAGGAACCAGAACATGAATAGAAGCATAGTAATCATCCCTAAAAGTGCCATTGTGAATGATTTTTCATCTTCAGGTTTTTCTGCTAAGGCCAATTGATTCTCTTTTTTGGCCAAGTAGATCTGAAAATTGTTTCCTTTATCAAGTATATGTACTTTACTAGCTATTTCTTCACTCACCACTTTACACATCACTCGACTATAATGGATGTTTTCAAATCCTTTGTTAATAACTAAAAGGTCATTTATAGCCGCTGGAATATTAGCGATTTCAAATGCAACTGCAGTAGCATGTCCCAACTTTACGGTACCGTTCTCCAATGGCATCTCGTCACCATTTATTTTAATTGTAAGGTGTGATTGGAGATGTTGCAAGAGTAATTTATTGAACTCCTCTATGGATTGGTAACTATTCTCACCATAGGCATTCCTTACTTCATATCGATATGCAGCCAAAGAGGCATTTAGTTGCAGTGTCCAATTACCGGATGCTTTTTCAACCAATGTAAGTGAAGAAATTTCAGGTGAATGCGCCTTAGACAGTGTTGCACATATCCAAACAACCATTGCCATTAACCATTTAATTAGCTGTCTCATGCTACCATCAGTTTGCGTATGCCCCGAAAAGGCAATCGATGAAATTATTTGAACCCGCCTCGTCAACATGATAATGATATCCACGTATATCGTCATAGTGGCCTCTACAGGCATCCAAATCTGTGGATTCGATGCTATCTTCATCCAACAGTTCGTAGATTCCATGACCATCTATTGCATAACCAATCATAGCTGCATGCCCATCATCTTGCAAGATTTTAGTTGAAACGCCAGTAGCAGCATGGTAGTGATAGCCAACAAAAAGGTTAATATGTCCGCCTGCATCATCAAAAGGTGCAATCGTATAGGCTCTCAAAATAGCATCTATAGGAGCTGGTGCTTCGTATTTAATTCCATTAAAGGCTAAGCCACGCGTGGTAGGACCCGTGCTTTGAGGACCATCCGCACCAAATGAAACAGCACTAGTTAACTTTACCGGAGTTGCCGGGATCAAATAGGTCTGAGTTAAGTCTGCCACATAGGAAGGGAGACATTCTACACAGAAATTTTGGTATTCTTCACCAACATTAGGATTAGCTGCATTTCCGCAATCTTCCTCTGTATCAGTGGTATAAATATCACCATTTGAATCGTACATCATCCAGGTGTTGTCGCTGTAAAAGCTCGCCAGGTTTTCGACGAACGCTCCGTCTACATCATATACTTGTCCATTGTCTAACCAAATACCGCCTGCATCTGCATTCTCCGAAATGTTATCAGGGCACCATGGACCCATCTGATGATCTGACGGGGTAGTAGTTTGAATTTGGTAACAGGTTGTCTGTGTGCCGTCTGAAAGTGTACAAGAAACTGTAGTAACTGTGGTACCATCTAAAAAGAGCAAGGGGTCTACCTCTACCACTGTACCTATCGCATCATCAACAGGTACTACTTCATCATCGTTACTTCCACAAGAAGATACCCATAGCATCGAAAGAGTGATGAATATTAAAAATATTGATCTCATAATTATACTTTTTTCCTTTAGATGCAAGGATTTTGATAATCCCTCGCGGAGATGAAAAAATAATTCTCGACTAGAGGTTGAAGCTTTTATTCTGTCTGCATAGGAGGAACTGATAGATTTTAAACATACTATTGTAGAATCCTTCGAAAACCCGCCTTTGGCCTGGCGCTTTGTTACTCAAAATTTCAAAAAGCCTCATTTACAACCAGTAAACGATGTTTTTGAAATTTACAAAGTCTCGATTTGAATCAAAAATCCAGTTTTGCGAAGGATTCTTAATAGTTTTTGAAGGGAAAGGCCATCAAACCTTTCCGGACCACATCCATCTTTTCAACACGCAGATGCTTAGGATAGTGGAAAGGCAAATATGTGTGGTTTTATATAATGGCACTTCTAAAAACTCAGTTCAAGAATTTGAGGTAGCGTTTTTTTCTGAGACAAGACGTCAAAAACGGAGTTTAACAGCGTTAACCCGCATTATTCACCACAAATAATGGCGAGTTGATTCAAGTAATTGATTTACAGCAGTCTAATATTCATACTGAATGATTGTTGATTCCTCAAATTTGGGGAACGATGTTGTCCTCTCATTCAAAATTAATTACCTCATATTCCACGTGTTACATCATCTCAATGAATAACATCCGAATTTTCGGGTTAAATAAGTAATTTGATAACGAAGTATCTGGAAAAAAGAGCATCTCAAAAATTGAAAGTGGGTTTTTAGAGGTGCCCTAAAATAGATTCCATGACTATTTGTACATCGAAATCTCAAAAAAACTTACGGAATGAGCTAAAAACATTGTTTCTTTCAAGATACAGTTTTCTTAAAGACACTAGTTATGATCAGTA
>JBCCLN010000383.1:0-2937 GCA_039026865.1 Bacteroidota bacterium
GGAGAATTCTTTGAAAAACCTGCCTTTTGTCCCAACCCTTCGTTACTCAAAATTTCAAAAGCCTCATTTACGACCAGTAAACTACGTTTTTGATTCAACTACTGTAAATCAATTACTTGAATCAACCCACCACTATTTGGTTACTATTCAGCTACTTAATAGATTGATTATCAAATATTTGGAAATTAGATTTTATAAAAATATCTAACCTACTTAAGGTTAAACAATATATTATTTTATGAAAATCATTTTCTTAGTTGATTATTTCAAAAATAATGATAATCAAATCTATCTTTAAAATAATATTTTATCTAGGCAGATGAATAGTAACGGAGATTTCTTTTTTCAATTTTTATTCTTTGTCTAGCAAGTTGCTCAGAAAAACCAAACCGGGAACATCTTTTTTTTGGCAAGTTGGGTTAAGGAATGAGATCCAGGACCTTTTGAAGATAGAATTGATCTACCTGATCAAAATCATTCAAACTATCGCTATCTACGTCTAATACTCCTATAAATTGGCCTTTTTTCTTAATCGGAATTACAATTTCCGATCTTGAGGCGGATGCGCATGCAATATGACCTGGAAATTCATCAACGTTCAATACAATGACTGTTTCTTCTTTTTGCCAACAAGTGCCACAAACACCCTTCCCTTTTTTTATTCTCGTGCAAGCCACCGGCCCTTGGAAAGGCCCCAGAATTAATTCATCGTCTGAATCAACTAGATAAAAACCAACCCAGAAAAAACCAAGCCCTTCTTTCAAGGCAGCGGCAATGTTGGCAAGGTTGGCTATCAGATTTTCTTCGCCCAATACAAGCCCCTCTACCTGCGGTAATAAGGATTCATATTTCTCTTTTTTGCTACCTTCTTTAAGAATATTTAAATCTTCAGCCATCGACGTTTCGATATATAAAAAGTTGATCTTCTTGTATTTTTTCTGTTTGTTCAATGTCTCCTTGTAGTTGGGGAGCCTCCAATCCCTTTCCAAAAGTTTTTGTAGAAACAAAAATTCTGGCTTCATCCCAACAATTTTCTTGAATGAAAGCGTTCAAGACCTTCTTGCCACCTTCAATGATCACGGATTGAATGTTTTTTTCATACAATGTATGCAGAACAGTTTGAGGAGTGATTTCACTGAGCTTCAGCCATGTATTTTTATTGCTTACACTAAACTTAATAGTATTTAAAATTAGCGAGTCTGCCTCCTGGTTATAGAGTTTTAAATTATAAGGTAATTCCAGTTTGGAGTCTAATAGAATTCTCGTTGGGTTTTTTCCTGACCAATCGCGGGCCGTAAGAGAAGGATTATCATAGAGGGCGGTGTCTTTGCCCACAAGAATCGCATCCTCTTCAGTTCGCCATTTATGGACTAGTTGTCGTGAGTATGGATTACTTATCCACTTAGCGTCATGATTTTCCCTAGCCACAAAACCGTCCGCCGTTTGGGCCCATTTCAGGATTATATAAGGCCTTTTTTTCTGATGAAATGTAAAAAACCGTTTGTTGAGCGATATTGCTTCGTTTTTCAATACACCTACCTCCACTTCAATCCCTGCATCCTTTAATCTTTCTATTCCCTTGCCGTCTACTAGATTGAAGGGGTCTTCACAGGCTACTATCACTTTTTTAACTTGGTTGTGAATAAGTAAATCAGCGCAAGGAGGTGTTTTTCCGAAATGAGCACAAGGTTCTAACGATACATATACTGTAGACCTGCGAAGCAAGTCAGGATTGCCAACAGAATTTATTGCATTAACCTCTGCATGAGCTTCTCCATAGTTCTTATGGTACCCTTCTCCAATGATTTTTTGATCGTCTACTATGACACATCCTACCATCGGATTTGGAGCAACCAAGCCTTTTCCTCGCTGGGCTAAGTCCAAAGCTCGTTGCATGAATAGAATATCGGACATTGATTTTAGTTTAGTTTTACGTCGGTTAATTCAAGATGCCTTATTAAGGACCTAATGAGATTAGTGTAATCCTTTGAATATAGAATGAAATCCCCATAAACTATTCATCCATGGTGGGTATGTTGAGGATTCAAAGTTTATGCTCATTATCATGGCAATTTATTATTTGATGTAAACCAAATGTCATCTTCACGAACGACAAGGATCTAGGTATTAATGGTAAATGTCAAACATATCTGGGAAGAAACCGCAAATCAACTTGAAAAAGTTTACGAAAGAAGAGAGTCGGAAAACATTTCATATCTCTTGCTGGAGGATCTTTTTAGGATTTCAAGAGCAGATATTTTGATGAACGAGGCGAAGGATTTAGATAGTGCATTACTCAGCAACGCGCTAGAAAGATTACTCACTCATGAACCTATACACTATGTTACCGGTGTTGTAGATTTTTACGAGCGAAAGTTCAAAATAGAAACAGGAGCTTTGATTCCAAGACCTGAAACGGAGGAACTGGTAGCTTTAATTATTGAGGAAAATAGGAATAAAAAACTAAAGATAATGGACATCGGAGTCGGCTCCGGATGCATTGCAATTACCTTACAATTGGAGATGAAAGCCACGGTTAGTGGGATTGATATTTCAAATAAAGCGCTAAACATTGCCTCAAACAATGCGCAACACCTTGGAGCCGATGTTAACCTTTTTTTATGCGATATTCTAAATCAGGATTTACCAGTCTCCGGCCTGGATATATTGGTATGTAATCCACCCTACATCCCTCAATCAGAAAAGCAAAAGATGCATTTGAATGTACTCAACTTCGAACCGGAAAAAGCATTGTTCGTCACAGATGATGACCCATTAATGTTTTATAAACGTATTGCCATGGAAGGAAGAAGAATATTGAAAAAAGGCGGTAGAATTTACTTCGAAATTCATGAACAATTTGGCAATGAAATAGAAATGCTGCTGAGCGATCTTGGCTATTTTGATGTGAAAGTCTATCTGGACATGCAGGGTAAA
>JBCCLN010000384.1:0-2872 GCA_039026865.1 Bacteroidota bacterium
GGCTGGGAGAATCGCTTCGATTTTTTCTCAGCGCAAACGCATAAGGTAAGTATTGATCTGACCACAAAAGAGGTTCAACCTTTTACTGGATTCGATGGATATAATAGCGTTAATTCCTTTGTTATTATCGATGAAAAACAGTACATGCACGGGTTCAATCAAATTGACGGAAAGTGGTATGATACCATACTAAGGGAAAACTCCTTTGGAGATTATTCTGAAGTTTCAACAGTTAGTAATGGCTTTTTCGGTGCTTTCAGTAGACTCTGGTAAAAAGAAACACGCAATTATTTTACGATCTAAAATTGATTAATCAGAGTAAATTAAAATGCAACGCTCCCACTAATCGACTGTTAGTATACAGCTATCATTATATTTAAAACACAGTGAGTGAAAGACAAACAATTCGCAAAATTTATACCATTTAAAAACTGAGGACAACTGCACCTCTAGCTCGGACTTTTCTCTGGGCTGGTGGTGTTAATTCTAGGTATTACTGTTTGTATCTACGCTTTTGAAAAGGAGATAAAAATTTAGGTATACAGAGATTCGCTTCAGGTGAATCCTGTAAGGGGGGAAACCTTACAATTAAGTGAAATTCTGCAAGCCTTCCCATAACTGGTTTTTTTCATCCTAGTACGGCAGAAATAAGCGAAACGCCGCCCAAAAGAAAAGAAAGGTCAAGTGTATGGGTGGCAATGGCGGAGCTAAGAAAGTGGCGAAAGGTGAGGTAGTCGATAAACTGAAAATGAGTTTAAGGCCTGTATTGAAAAAACCAGTCATTAGGAAAAAGAAAGAAATAGAGCGAGAGATTCCGGTATCACTAAGTCCTCATGAATGCTTATGACAGATTTTGTAACTCATTATTATCCAAATATTCCAATCTCAGTCATCGCCGTTTTGTGATCCTGATTTACAAGGATTTAATTCTCGGAATGACACTCCTTTTAGTCATTCCCTGAAACGAAAATAGAAGGCTAGAATCTCCAAAGTAAAGAGCAAATGCAAGAACCAAACATCCAATATTACCGATTTACAAATACACAGGATCATGAGCTGATCCTCGCCAACCTGAAAGAGGAAATAACGAACAATCCAGTTGCAAAACACCGCATCATCCTAAAAGCCATCAAGACAGCAGAATGCCATGAGATCCAAAAAACGATCCGGGAATATTTCAAGAAAGAATTTAAGAACGGATGATAAATCAAAGGATCTCGAGAACACGCCTTTGAGAACATGCTAATAAATAACTTAACGCTTATCCGCTCTGCAAGAAGAGGTAGAGGTGCCTTCGGATCACAGAAGTGGAGGCGCTGTTCTTTTGCTAATTAACACGTCGGCTTTTACCATTTCCAATCAACAGTTGACCCTGGGTGGTTGGGAGTGAACATGGCCCAGTGGCTATAATTCTGTTTAACCCTTTCGCTTCAAAACCATCATTTTCCATGCCTCTCATTAAACAAAAATTTGTGGTAACTATTTATCCGCTTTTTTGTTTGCATCAAATTACCTTGAAACATACATTTGTTTTTTCAGAATGATTCTAAATAAGTCAAAAGGTATATTCCTGAGTGACTGATTTATAAAGAATCATCAACCTAATTGTATGTTTTTATCCAAAAGAAAAAGAAAGAGCAAACAGCTAGATATAAGAACCGAAGATGGTTTTACTGATCTCTACAAAAATCACGTTGATTTTGTATTTCTTCTTTGTTACCGCTATCTGCACGATAAAAGCCTTAGTGAAGATATTACTTCCAAAATTTTTGCTTCACTTTGGGAACGTAGAAACGAGTTATATGAAGACTCCTGGCAGGCGGATTCATGGAAGCGGTATTTAACCAAAGCGGTTAAGCACAAACTTTACGATCACGTAAGAAGCCAGGAACGTGTCAAAAATTTCGAGTCAGAGGCAGCACATACATTTCAAACTTCAGACAATACCACAGAAAAAGAATTGTTTTTTGGAGAACTGGCCGATCAGGTTAATGACATTGTGACCCAATTGCCTCCTAAGTGCAGGCAAGTCTTTTTACTAAGTCGAAAACAAGGCTTGACCAATAAAGAAATAGCCAAAAACCTGGCCATATCAGACCATGCAGTAAAAAAGCATATTGCAAAGGCGTTGAATTACTTGCGGGATAACCTTGCGGGATATTCTGTACCTAAACGAGCCACAGGTTCTTAAAGAATCCTTTTAAATCAATGCCATTAAAATTAAGGAACAAGCTCGCACAGGTGACCCAGCTGATTTTTGCCTTACTTTTCGTAAGTCTACTATTCCAGCAACAAAAAGTAGGAAGAAGAAAAAAAGAAAACGAGCCTTCTCTTATTCTACTCTCAATCAAAACTCAATCTTTATTAGAATCCAGTAAAAAAAGCTTTGCTATAACTACCTAATTAATAGGTAGTTAATAATTAAATTCTTCACCTTATCCGATTTTTTTAATTTTTTTGGTACGGCCAGGTACCCATTGCTACTACCTGGACGACAATACTCTATGAAGGCTTTCTAAAACTAAAGAGCTTCATTTGATCAGAAACACTTAATTCAAACTACGATGAAAATAACTAAAGAACTTTTAAAGCGGCACAGTCAGGGCCTATGCACTGATGAAGAAAAAAAAGCAGTTGAGGAATGGTTTGAAACTTATGAAAACCCTTTTGGTGATGAGACGATATTCGATAGAAATAAAATTGACCGGGAAGGTATTTGGTCCAAACTATCCGAAATAACTACTGGCCTCCAAGGAAAACCAAACTTTGGTAACACCCAAACCATCCCCCTGTACCGTAGCGTAGCAAGGTACGCAGCAGCCGCTTGTATTTTACTAATGACCTTCTTTGGTGGACGTTTTTCTGCAAATAC
>JBCCLN010000385.1:0-2867 GCA_039026865.1 Bacteroidota bacterium
ACCCTTTTTTTGGATGACTGCATTATTCACCACAACTAGTGGCGGGTTGATTCAAGTAATTGATTTACCGTAGTTTAATGTTCTTACTGAATGATTTTTGATTCCTCAAATTTGGGGAACGATGTTGTCCTTTCATTCGAAATCAATGACCTCCTATTCAACGTGTTACCTCATCTCAATGAATAACACCCGAATTTTTCGGGTTAATTCTTTAATCGTTCTTTTTTCTGGCGTTTTCTCTTCTTTTTTTTATTTCCTTTGTTTCCTTTCCGATCGGGGAGGCTATTAAGTGCTTCTAGTAACTGTAATTTTTGATTAGGGTTGCAAATTCCTGCTACTGACTTGATATGCGCAATGATTTCTTGCTTAATCAATAACGCTAAAGAATCCATCTGAAGACTGACGAGTTTTTCCTCGCTTGGTTTTTCTAAGATGATTGTCTCGTGAAGGTCTTTGTTCAATTGCCTGATCTCTAGTTGAAGCTCATCCATCCTGATTTTATGCTCAATCATGAGTGCTCTGAATAATATTAATTGTTGATCATCGAAATCAATTTGTTTCTCAAAGAAGTTTTCTGGTCGAAAGGGTAATGATAGCGGTAAATCTGGTGAGAAAGGCCTATTTTTCCAGATAAAACCTATGGAGGCTACGTTAACAAGGATTAATAAAATGACTAGGCCTATTAATATTTTCTGAGTGACCCCCATAGCTATTCAAATCCGGTGTAGTCTATAGCCTGGTAAAGCATTTGGGAAGAAAGATCTGCTTCAGTATTAAGATCACTTGAATAAGAATTCATAATCAGAATAACATTAATTAAAGCCATTAAAAGCATGGCAGCGGCAATTAATTTCAACCAGCGAGGAGCTGAATTTTTCGGAAGAAAAGCTATTTTTTGAGCCAACTCCTTATCAAAATCTGAGCCTAATGTGGCTTTTTTTACGTGATCAAGTGAGGCGAGTGTTTTTTCTATTTCTTCATTCAAGTTCATTTTTTTCATAATAAGTCTTCAGTTCTTTTTTTAAGTTTTGTCGTGCTCTAAATAGTAAAGATTCTACAGAGGATGGGCTTCTTTTCAAAATTTTTCCGATTTCTACCGCCGATAAACCTTCTAATTTCTGAAGTGTAAAAGCCACTCGTTGTTTTTCCGGTAGTTTTTCAATTGCTCGAAATAATATAGTCGCTCTTTCTTTCTGTTCCAATACTACTCCAGGGTGATGCAAATCGGGAGCCTCCTGATTGATAATATCTGTATTACAAAATGCCTGCTTCCTTTTTAGTCGACTGTTTTTGCGTATCAGATCAAGGCTTTTATTAACTGCAATTCGATAGATCCATGTTTCAATCGCAGATTCACCTCTGAATGTATCCATCTTCTTATACACTTCTATAAATACCTCCTGCGCTAAATCTTCTGCTTCTGTTAAGTTTTTTACAAAACCAATACAAGTGTTGAATACATTGTTTTTATACTTGGATAAAATTTGCTCGAACTCCAAACATGAAAACGATTTAGCCTTGGAAGATTGAGCGGTATTTACCGCGCTTTCCTTTTCTCATATGCCTTTCGCCTCTTCTAGCAGCAATTGCATTAAAGATGACTTTCTGATCATCATCTAGAATAGATCTCACTTCTTGCGTACGTTCAATCTCTTTTTCAAATCGTTGCCCGTTTAACA
This sequence comes from Bacteroidota bacterium, assembly GCA_039026865.1. Taxonomy (GTDB): domain Bacteria; phylum Bacteroidota; class Bacteroidia; order Cytophagales; family Cyclobacteriaceae; genus Ekhidna. The sequence continues at coordinate 1,680 of JBCCLN010000385.1, forward strand.
AGTTGATTTCGCTGATAAATTCATGGACCACATTTTCGGATGCTTCAGAATTAATTGCTGCTTTCAACTCAGCCCGCTTAATATCCAATTGATCCTTGATTGACTGTACATCCCCCAAAAATTTGGTGCGAATTGATTCCATTTGTTGCTCCTGATCTTCAGAAAGATTTAACCTTTCTTTCATCATCTCCTGTCTATCCATTCCTGGTGCTTGATCCGAGCCTCTTTGTTGACCCCTTCCTTGTTGGGCCTTGAGCATAGATCCAATTATTAATCCTATGATTACTAAAACTACCTTTTTCATATATTATATTTTGAATTTTAAGATTAGATGTCAAGCTATGCAAAATCATGTGGATATTTTGAAAAAAGTTTTATGCGCTTATTTCTTACGCTATAAATATAATATATGGACAACAATGCTAGAATTTTACCTCCCAAGTTTAAAGCCCTGGTCTTGAGAAAAGGTTGAAACGGATTTAAGAAAGATCTTTTCCATATAAACCTCCCTTTCTCGAGAGTAGCCTTTCTAAAATCAAAAAGGAAGTTTATCTTCAATTAGACATACTATTCTGTGGTATTTCTGTAACTCATCTATTCTTTTGAACAACACTTTATTTGAACAAACACTTTATCTGAGTAAATCTTTCACGGATAAATGATGTTTCTGTCAAATAATTCTTCAGGAAAATACCTCAATTCTGTCTCGGGTGATCAAGTCAGCATATGTTAAGGGTATTTTTTTGTTAATTTATATTTAACTCCCATTTGCTCAAAAATCATCTGATTCTCTTCGGAAGTGAAAGTCATAATGATCCCGGCTGGTGAAAATTTAAATACATTTTCACTAACTGCCTCTAGAGCAAAAGCTGCCTGATTAGTTGCTTGTGCCATTAACTGTTCTCCATTAATGAAAACAGAAATATCTAGTGGAAAGGAGGAATTACCATAAATACCTTCATATTTTTCAAGGATTTCTTTTTCAACATTGATAAAAGCAGGAAGATCATAATCCATTCCGAAGTAGATACTTAGTACACCAATAAGGATATCATTAACTGGCATCACTGTCCCATTTTAGATATACGCTACAGCCACTTGCTCATCAGGGAAGAAATAAGCCATAGAAGAAAAGCCATCAATACCTCCAGTGTTGCCATAGGCTTTTTTAGAATAAAATGGCACCTG
>JBCCLN010000386.1:0-2863 GCA_039026865.1 Bacteroidota bacterium
AAGGCTAGCTTACCGTTTTCTTGCATTAAAGAATCATTTAGTATCAAAAACTTCGATAGCTCTTGAATATCTGTAAACTCATTTTCAGTTATTATTTGCATGAAGTCTTCAACTCTTTTAAGTTCGACTTGTGATTGACAGCAAGACAAGCTAACTGATGATAACAAAATCATCGTCATTAAATGTTTCATACCTCTTAATCTTGTTTAACAATCTTTCTTATTATCAGGCGCTTTCCAACCAATGTTATCTCTTGTTGCACAAGGAGGTAAATCCATTCCTCCAACTAGCGCGCGTTAGCAACGCGTGCTTATTTTAACCACAGCATTATGATAAGACCGGCACACTTTACAAAAGCGCGCCATGGAAAAAATTTTCCATGGGTATCATAACCTAGAAAGCCTTAATTCTTTTTATCCGATCATCTAGCTTGACTAAAACAAAAGCAAGAAACGGGTAAATAATAACATCAATCCATCTGAGTTGCTGAATAACACCATTTGATGTGAAATTTGGAATCCAAGTACACAAATAACCAATGAATACAATGACTAGGGCTTTAACGAATTTTTGCTTACCATCATCAGTTGATCTTTTCAGCAAAATATAACCTAAAACTAGTATTGGATAAACCCATGTACCAAAAATAGCATGAAGAAATAAAATAGTCCACTTACTTAAGTGGCCACCGCCCTCGACAAATAAGAGGGGTGAATAAAGTAAGATGGCATGTACAAAGAAAAAGATTATGCTAGTTATCAAAATTCTAATCAAAGCCATTACGAATCAAAACGTTTAAATTTTCCTGTATAAAAAACATTTTAATTATCATTCATCTGAAAACATAGATCAGTACTCCCTTTTGAATTCCGCTTTAAAGTGATTAAGGCAACAGACGCACATATCACTTTAAAGTTTGAGCTTCTGAAGGATTCACTATTTTCAAGCAAAAAGAAAAATCGAAGTTTAACAACCATCTACAGAAATCCATTTCTTCACTTACTGCTTTTAGATATCTACCTGTTCTACTCTTTATTCAAAGAAGCCCGATATTGCTCCTTTGAGAAGAAAATATGTAACCTTGGATTACTTTGTTGTAGTTTATCAATTGCCTCATTATGAATGTTATACCCAAAGATCGTAAGTACTTGTAATTGCTTCATCTCCATTAACTTTTCTAAGGCCGCGTTAATGTCAAAGCGATTAAAACTTAAATTTAAGTTTCTTAAGTTTTTTTGACTCACTAGAAAATCTGGAAACTTCTTGAGACCCAGTAGAGATAGATCCAATTGCTCAATTGATGGCATTGAGACCTCATTTGGTAAAAATTTAATATTATCCTGCAGTTCAAAATAACATTCTTGTTGACCCAACCCATTATCGGAATAAAAAACCCAGGTTTTCATATTCTTCTTGAGACACACTCTTAAGCATCTAATTTCAGCTAAATCTTTATATGTCTCAAAAAAGCGACCAAGTTCTTTGGAGTCACTAAAAATGTATTCCTTACAATTATCCTGATAATTATAATCGCTCATCAATGAAATCGTAGCAGTCAATAAAAAGCTAACAACCATAATTGGCTTTGCTTATCGGAATACTCCCTTGACAATTAGTTGAACTGAAGGTGGAGCCTCGAACACTATCATTTATGAAATACTTAATGAGTTCAATCAGTCTCTTACGAACCGCAGCACTGCTCTCCTCAATTTCATCTAAACTCAATTCTTTATATACGTTTTCTCGAGCATTGTTAAAAGCTGTAGAAAAAACTATTGCTGCTTGAGCTCCATTAGATAAACTATAAGAAGGTATGGTTACGCAACTAGAAAATATGTCAACATTTATAACCTTAGATTCGCGGTAGTTTATAGCTGTCAATCCTAAATTAGATATTTCAGCGGTAAATCCTGACCCAGTTAATTGAAATGTAGCATCTGCACATAGTTTACCAACAGTTTGATCCTCCTCTTCCCAGTCCTGACTGACACACCCTCCATTCCCATCAGAGACCATGCTCGGTCCACAGGTATTTATACACCTACCTTGCTCATCGGCAAAATAACCGTCATCACACTGCACAGGGCCCGTTAAACTAGAACCTTCACCCGGACCCCCACCTTCACCACTACCGTCACCAAAGATCAATCGAGGCTTATCTGCATAATATTCACAATGTACGGTTGTATAATCCAACTCACAGTCATCAGGACCGACTCGTACCGTGCAGGTGTAATGGTCTACATACCAACACTCGACTCCACTGCTCCTGCCATTTTGGTTGATTTCACGCTCTTCACCAACGAGCAAGTACTCCCCGTCTTGGAAACGATATCCCACGATGTACTGGCCTGCTAAATCATGAACCGTAACCAGTCCATTATTGAAATTATTCCCTTCACCTAGTATTACATTAACTAAATACAGGTTCTCCCCATCATGGTTATCTACATAGAGTAAGTAGGTGCCTAGCTCTAAGTCAGTATCTACGCCTTCCATGTGATGCACTACTTTGTTTTGAGTGGCCACGGGGATTTTAAGGAAGGGGAGTTCATTATGTGCTAGGTGTTGACTGTATTGCTCGAAAAGCGGTGTGAGTTGATCAACTACTCTACCGTTATTTCTACCACCATTTTTGCTTTGGGCATCCAACCAAATGGCTTTGGCCCGACTCAGATCAACGTCCTGATCAGGCTTTGCGGATTCATACTCTGAACAGGCAGTAATCAGCATTGCTCCTACAATGATTACAAAGACTGTGACTTGTTTCATTTGATTTAGGTTTAACTTGTGAAAACAATATTTTTGATGCCTAACATAGAAAACTTAAGGAGTTTTTGAAGTTCTGCTAGTCCATGCCATG
>JBCCLN010000387.1:0-2846 GCA_039026865.1 Bacteroidota bacterium
ACCAAATCCTCTATGGTGTTCTTTGTTCCGGGGATAATGATTACGTCCGCTTTATTTAGCTCCTTTCGATCTCTTGTATAATACAAGTTGATCAATGGTTCCTGTTCTAAAGCCTGAAAGTCTGTGTAGTTTGAGAGGTAATGGAGATGTACGACCGCTACGTTAAGTTTATCTTTTTCAGCAGCGGTGTTTCGCTTTTTAAGCGCAACGGAGTCTTCTTCTTCCAATACAATATCCGAAGTATAAGGCAACACACCAAGCACGGGTGTTTGTGTAATATCTTCCAGCATCTTTTTTCCCTCTTCAAAAAGAGAGGCATCACCTCGGAACTTATTCACGATGATGCCTTTAATCAATTTTCGCTCCCAGGATTCCAATAGTTTGAGGGTTCCGTAGACGCTTCCGAATAGGCCGCCTTTATCAATATCAGCTACCAGGTAAACACAGGCATTAGCGGCTTGCGCCATCCGCATGTTTACGATATCACGATGCTTTAAATTTAGCTCGCTGATACTGCCGGCGCCTTCCATCACCACAGGACTGAATGCCTGATTGAGCGCATGAAAGGCTTTCTTTGCTTCGTCAAAAAGGTCACTTTTATTATTCGTGAAGTATTCTTTGGCGGATTGAGTGCCGATTGGCTTTCCATAAAGCACCACTTGCGATTTATTTTCTGATGAAGGCTTGAGCAAAATAGGATTCATCTCTACCCTTGGAGTCAGCTTGCTGGCGGCTGCCTGTACTGCTTGTGCACGACCAATTTCTAAACCATCGGGTGTCGAAAAACTGTTGAGCGACATATTTTGTGCCTTGAAAGGAACAGGGTCAAAACCACGATTTTTAAGCCAGCGACAGATACCCGTCGTTATCCGGCTTTTACCGACATCCGAGCCGGTGCCCACCATCATGATTGGTCTTAAATTTTCCATCGGCTAGCAATTAGGGTCGAAATTAGATGAAATCGGTCATATAATATAGTTTTGAGATGAGTCATACCGATTGGCGCATAATCAATAATTAGTTTTTGTACATTTGACAAGTGGAGAACCTTGGGCATATAGAAATAAGAATCGTCGGTAGTAGAGGTAATATTGAACTCAGTCCAGATAACTATGACATCCGAGAAATTATAACCATTTTACAAACTGTAGAAAATCTTCTTTTCCCGAGTAATAAAAAGGATCGTCCAACGATTAGCTATTCCCTTGAAGCCGGATCTGTAAAACATATTATTAAAACAAGCCTTCAAGCGGTTATTGGATTTAATGCTATAATAGGACAGGTAGAATCATCAAATTCCATTGATTTTCTTGAAGCTCAATCAGCCCAGGCCATTGAAGCGCTACAAGAGAATTCTATCAAAAATAACTTTGACCTTACTATCAGAACTTCGATAGATCAAAGTAATGAGTTAGAGATAACTAGAAAAACGCGATTCACCAGAACTCAAAACATCTGGGTTGATGCTGAATTCTATTTTTACGGCATCCTTACGAATGCAGGAGGTAAAAATAAAGCTAATATTCATATAGATACGGAAGATCTTGGCTCCCTAACCATTCAAACAGATAGACAGTTTCTTGGTGAGAAAGAAGAAAATTTGCTCTACAAAGATTTTGGAGTTCGGGCAATAGGTAAGCAAAATATTCAAACCTTTGAAATAGATAGATCCAATTTGAAACTTATCGAGCTCATAGATTACAGTCCTAAGTACGACCAAGACTATTTATCCACGTTAATAAAGAAGGGAACATCAAATTGGTCTGATGTAAAAGATGCTGATGATTGGCTTAATTCTATAAGAGGAGGCTATGAAGCATAGTGTTCTTTTGGATACCAGTTTCTTTATAAGACTACTAAATGAAAATGATATTCTCCATTCGAACTCTTTGGGGTATTTCAAATATTTTCTTGAAAAAGATATACTATTGAAATGCTCAACCATCTCTATAGCAGAATATTGTGTTAGAGGGAGTTTCGATGAATTACCTTGGAAAAACTTACAAGTGGTTCCATTCAATTTTAATCATGGCATTAAAGCCGGAGAATTTGCTAAAATTATTTTTACTGAAAAGAATCAACTTAATTTAAAAAACAGAAATATTATTCCAAATGACTCCAAGCTATTTGCTCAGGCGGATGTTGATGAGTCTATTACTCACTTTATCACTTCAGATGAGCAATGCTTGAAGATTTACAACCTTCTTAAGTCTCTTTTAAGCGTCAGGTTTGATGTGATCAACATTAAAACACCATACAACGAAACTTATGGGTTGTTAGATTTTGATTAAACTTTAAACATCGAACTCTTCTAAATACCTGAAAGAAAACGAATAACTCATTTATTGTAATTTACAAATAAATGCTACTTTCACTTAGTTTTTGGTGGATTCCTTTGATAAGGAACCTTAAAATGGGAATCCGGTGATTCACTTGAAAAATCCGGAGCTGTACCCGCAACTGTAAGTCCATAAAAGATTCTGATAAAGATTGCCACTGTCCGCCGGTTGGCGGATGGGAAGGCATCAGAAACCGGACGAGCCAGGAGACCTGCCCAAAACTACCGATATCACGGCTTTCGGGAATAGAGGCTATAGGATATACCCTGCAAATCAAAACACTGAGTTGTTACGGTTTAGTTTGCGATGTGTACTATGTCTGAATCTTGAAAGTGGTGTATTAAAAGATTAGGATTATAGTATAGGGAATGAATATTGATTTAGTCCTCATAAGTCTGCAAGCACTCTTTATTACTCTTTATGGGGTCTTTGGAATCATTCAATCTAAATCCTATGGACAGAGACGTTGGGTAGTAGTATCAGTATCCTACCTGGCCGTGTCTATGC
>JBCCLN010000388.1:0-2812 GCA_039026865.1 Bacteroidota bacterium
CAAGAAAGAGATGATTCCAAGTAAATTAAGGGCTTATAACCATACGAATGAAGGCTGGGAAATTGTAAATCGTTGGGACTTAATCAAAATGTCCCAGGTGGAATATGATAAGTTCAAAGAACTAAATTTTCCATTATATCTTAAGAAAAACAAGGAGAGTTACAAACTCACTTTTAACAGAGGTCAAAAGACTTTCCGATTCTATCCTGGTGAGATTCCAGATGATAAAAAAGGTTCTCCGGGCCTAACAATTTCACACCAAATAGCACAGGAGGTAATTTCTGATTTAAGGACTCTTAATCTCAAACTTACCGACAAACGCTTCAAACCATACAAAAAGGTTGACTTTCGAATAGAAGTAGATCAAATCTTTGAAGAGTTTCGAACAACCGCTAATGACAATGAATATATAGTTGATTTACTGATCGTCTTTTCAAAACCCGAATGGCTAGCCTTGAAATGGAATAGAACATTAGCCCTTGAGGTGTTTGTAACTCATGACGTTGAAGGAAAAAAGATAATTGACTTTGAAAAGAAGCGAGTATCGCTTGCAGAAATAGTTATAGGCTCGAAGCTTAAATTGAAGAAGAGTGCTGCTGAAGTAACTGAAACTGAAGAAAACGAATTGAGACAGGTTATGAAACACGCATTCAATAAACAAATTTTTGGAGACTTACTGGTCGATACCACATCTACCAAATACCTGGAAAATGCTACGATCAAGGAGTTGCTGGCAAAGAATTCTTCCTTAGAGAAAAGGATTCAAACTGTTCAGGGTCAGATGAATGAAATGGTGAGCAGATCAAAGCTAAAAGAAGAGCATATAAGCGAGCTCAATACAATCGTGAAGCGTATTGAGTCTCAGCTACGAGAAAAAGTAAAGAAAAATGCACAACTTCAGAAGGAATTGGATGGTTGGATGAATAAATCCAAGTTTCAACGTCTAGTCGACCTTATTAAGAGGTAAGTTTTCCACCCACCAATACTGACATTAATACTAGACTTCCTCATTTGAATTTACTAATTTCACATCATGTTACATATATCACATAACATGACTGAGTAATGGCGCAAGGTGATTCAGGAAAAGTAGTAATTGAAGTAGACCCGGAGTTTAAAAAAGCTCTTTATAAAGTGCTTCGCCTAAAAGATTTAACGATGAAAGACTGGTTTGTTCAGCAGGCAGAAGAGTTCATGGAGAATGCCGACCAGCTTATTTTATTTCCAAAATCAAAGAATGAGAAGGTTAATGAATAGACTGACTTTCACCGGACATGAAACTTTTCATTGCCGACATTTCTGGCTTAAAAAAGGGTATGATTTCTTGAAAGAAGATCATGCCTTTAATGCTGATGATGCTGTAGTCAAATTGGGTGTTGGTAAAAACATGGTTGCTTCGATCAACTTCTGGATGAAGGCGTTTAATCTTAAAAATGAGCAAAATCAATTGACTGAGATTGCACATGCCCTGTTTGATGATAAAAAGGGGTTTGACCCATTTCTGGAGTACGAAGGAACGTTATGGCTCTTGCAGTATCACCTAGTTAAATCAGAGACTGCCTCCATATACTCATTATTCTTTCGAGAGTTTAGGAAGACGAAGGTGAATTCTCAGTTTACTATCCAGCAGCTTTTGAGGTACTTAACCAGGGAATCGCAGCGCAGCGGCTCTTCAGTTGCTGAGGCGACATTGAAAAATGATATCAAAGTATTCTTAAAAACTTACTTTCTTGAAAGAAAAGGAGGTAAAGAATTAGAGGATGACCTCTCATCCATCTTCATAGGACTCAATTTGATTGATAAGATAGATGGAGGTGATTTGACCGAAGGCGAACTGTATCAGCTGAAAGTCACTGAACGAAGAGAGCTTCCTTCTGAAATATTCCTCTATATGCTTTTAGATCAGTTTGCAGAAGAGGTGTCCATTTCGTTTGATACGATTCAAGTAAATATTGCCGATAGTCTCGGCTGTAACGCTGAAGGCTTGGAGTACCAAATATCCAACCTATGCGATAAATATGATTTTGTCGTCTACAAAGAGGATGCCGGCAGAAAAGAAGTTCAAATTAAAGGATCACCCAATAAATGGGACATATTAGAAGATTACTACAATGCACAGGTATACAACATCGACTAATATTGAGCGAGATGTCAAAAATGACATCCATTACATAACTACGCCTAATGCGCTGGATGTGTATCAAAGACTTATTCAGGGATACAAGTCAGGGCATCATTCATTCAATATCATAGGGTCTTATGGTACGGGTAAATCAAGTTTTCTGTGGGCACTTGAAAAGAATTTACAGAATGACAAGGCTTATTTCGCTCCGTTAAACGGACAATTCAATGGCATTAAGCAATTTGATTTTTTCAAAATCATAGGTGAAGCCAATTCACTCACAGACGTTCTAAGGGAAAAATTAAATCTCAAAAGCACGGCTTCTGATGATGTGCTTTTCAAGGAAATTGTGGCTAGGAGTAAGAAACTCAAGAATGAGGGTAAGATTCTAATATTTCTGATTGACGAATTCGGTAAGTTCCTGGAGTATGCAGCAAGGAACAATCCTGAGAAGGAGCTTTACTTCATCCAAAAATTAGCCGAAACAGCTAATGATCCAGAGAGGAATGTAATTCTGATCACCACCCTGCATCAAAATTTTGGAGCTTACGCCAAAGGACTTGATCGTGCTCAAAAGAAAGAATGGGAGAAAGTAAAAGGCCGTTTAATAGACATTTCATTTGATGAACCAGTCGAACAGCTGCTCTTTCTAGCGTCAGAACGTATTCAAGAGCATGGAATAAGTGTCAG
>JBCCLN010000389.1:0-2812 GCA_039026865.1 Bacteroidota bacterium
AATCCTAAGATTAGAAATGATAAAATGAGCTTCTTGACCATACTATATTAACCTTTTCCAGTGCTTTTTATTGTGGCGGGCAAATATAAGGTTTTTTAAAAAAGTACCTTTTTTTCAGTAGATGATTTCTATAACTTTGCAGTTCATTTGATATGGCCTTGTAGCTCAACTGAATAGAGCACCTGATTACGGCTCAGGAGGTTTCAGGTTTGAATCCTGACAAGGTCACAAATATGAGATTTTGTGCATACCGATGAAATCTAAAAACCCTTTAATTGATATTAAGGGGTTTTTTTAGTTCAGGCGATTTCATACGTATTCAAATAAGAGTCACAAATAAGAGTCACAAATTTCAATAATAGGTAATAAAATTACTTCAGGACCAATATGGATTCTAAGAGCTAGCCCATATTGGGGCACAGTTATCGGAATTACTGCGTACTCAATAATTCTCACTTCATCTTTTGTACTGGATTCCTACTTTGACAAACCGACGGGTGGTATGGTATTTATGTTGATTATGATTGTGTCAATGTCACTTGGAGCATTTATGATCGATAGACTAATTATGAAGCCTCATCCAATAAAACTGAAGTATATTTGACCCAAAATAAATTCTTCTCAGTTACAATTTTGGCAGAATATAGACTATCGTCAACCTTTTTTTTGAACCACCCATCTTAAATACAATCATGCAGCATAATCGGTGCTATTGATCTCTTTCAGCAGATCCATTTTGTCTGATTTTTCCTCTTCCAGATCATAATCGTCTTGGAGCCCCAGCCAAAATTTGGCCGTGGTGCCAAAGAATTTTAAAAGTCTTAAGGCGGTATCAGCCGTAATCCTTCGCTTGCCTTTCAATATTTGACTTATCCTAGTCTGGGTAATAAAGGTGGCTTTAGCCAACCTATACGCTGATATGTTCATAGGCTCTAAGAATTCCTCTTTAAGCACTTCTCCTGGGTGAATATTAGCTAGCTTTTCCATATCGATTCATTAATGGTAGTCAGTCATCAAGAGATCTTATTATAGTTGTTTTTAATGTAAAAGGTCGATTTATCTGTATCGTTAAGTTGTTTGGTGTTGCATAATTCCAATAATTTATACGTGAATCAATACCTTACCTAGGGTATTTTTCAAACCTTTTCTTTTTGTACCATTCACCCTAATTGCACGCTTCACTAAACTTGCAAATCCTAATCTTATATTTATCAGGTAGTAATCCGTTCGTAACGTTCAGTTGGCGATCGTCAGCAGGTTAAAAAAACAGAATTAAGCGAATTTTTATACGTTTCGCATTAAAGCAAGATGTCCGTATACTGGCGAAAACCCTATTATGAAGTTTTGTATACCAGATATCTATTCTTATAAACACGTGTAAACTGTTAAGATCCTTAGAAATCTCTGATGTGGTATAATAATTTATCATATTTGCTTACATTCGATAGTTGATTGTATTGGTTTTTCGTATAAATAACTGTCGAAGTGCTAAAATAGGTCTGGAAGTCGTATTTTCTAATTTAGTTAGTACTTGTCGAAAACAAGCCGTTTAAACGGTTGTTTCACTTACGGAGGTTAAATCATAGGTAAAATGAGCGTTATTGAAAAGGGAGATATTTTAGAGAAAACTCAAGAGATTAAGTTTTTCTCTTTTGACGTTAAGCGCAACACAGTTAGTGAACAGCAGCGCATAAATCAATTTCTGGACGCAATTCTTCAGTTGAAAAGCAACTTGGCTGATAGAATAGAAAAGTTGTCTAAGCTTAATGACATGCTCGAATCGCTAACTTGGGTAGAGGGGGAAGTTGGCCAAGAAGAATTATTATTAATCAATGATTTGATATCCGCTTGCCGCGACTTGCATTCGGCTTTGAATAGATCATATGCCAGTTGTAATTCTATTAGAGGTGTGGCAAGAAATGAATTCAAGCAACTCAAAAATTGCATTGATGATTTCAAGGAAGTTTTTGAAGACGTAGAAGCTGTTTATTTTTATCTTCCAAATAATCAAAACCTTCAGACAATCTTCGAGGAGCTTAAGGTGTAAATGAGATTCTATTGTTTAGAAGATTTTAAATTAGGGTTTACAAAACTTAGCAAGAAAAATTCCTACAGTGATTTAGAAAGTCTTACAGTGGACTTTGTCAATGGTGATTCTGATTTTTTGAAAATTGGAGTGAATCTCAATAGAAATAATGAGCAGCCTTATGTGAAAAAGAGGTTAAAGGGAAGGTCCGGTTATAGGATCTACTATTACTTTCTGATAATGGGTGATCAAATATTTATGCTTTATATACATCCTAAAACAGGTGTACTTGGAAGTACTAATTTAGAAGAAAAGTATAGAGCTGATCTTTTGAAAAGAATCAAAGATATTATTGTTAATAAGAAGTGGGAGAAATTGTATGAAGTTTTTGCTGATGATGATAAAATAAGCTTTAAAAAGCCTGCCAAGATTACAATTCCGTCACAGAAATGATAAGAAGACCCTAAAAACCCTGCTAGTGGGTATTTTCTGAATCCTGACAAGGTCACAAAAATGGTATTCAATGAATGCTGATGAAATTGAACAGCCCTTTGATTAGCGTTAAAGGGCTTTTTCAGTTTCGGTGAATTTAATATTTTGGCTCCGCCTTGGATTAGAATATTGTGACATCGTACCGTATTTCAATCACGGTAGGAACACATCACACTTTTTTCATAAGAGTTTGATGATGATAGTATTAATTAGGAGTAAGTATACGCGCTAAAGTGTAAAGGCTGTTGAAGCTACTTATGACCGCCTTTCTGAACCATTCATCTTAGTCCAACT
>JBCCLN010000390.1:0-2779 GCA_039026865.1 Bacteroidota bacterium
AAGACGTTTACTTCAAATAAAAAGAGACAGCAATAAAGAACATGAAGTTGCAAAAAAAGAGCAGTTCAAGAGTGGTGATGTGGTCTCCGTTATAGGTCAGGATACGAGTGGAACGATCCAAAAAATTAATGGAAAGCAAGCTGAAGTGATTTTCGGGTCAATTAAATCAATTGTATCTACCGATAGACTCAAGAAAGAAAAGCAGGGGTCTCAAGTGATGTACCAAAAGAAAGTGAGGAAATCAGGAATTGATCTGAGCAAAAAGATAGCTAGTTTCAGCCACGATCTCAGTATAAGAGGGATGCGCGCCGAGGAGGCAATGAACAAAGTAGAATCTTTTTTAGATGAAGCGTTGTTAGTTGGAGTAGATCAGGTCAGGATCGTTCATGGAAAGGGACATGGTATCCTGAGAGAAATAGTTAGAAATATCTCTAAGGAACATCCAAGAGTAGCAACAATAGAAGATGAACATGCTGATCGAGGAGGCGCTGGAATTTCAATCATTAAATTGAGATGAACACATTTTCGATTCAGTAATAGATGATCAAAAACAACAAGAATCGAAAAGAAATTGATGGCCTTTTGAGAAATGACTGCTAATGCGATATAGTTGGGGCCTTGAATGTACCGGAAATTATAACTCTTACATTTAAATAGATGAAGACCTTAACTTAAGAACCAAGTGATGCATTTTATAAATTCAAGGGTTTTAGGGAAATTACAAGTCATTGAAAAACCAGCTAAATGAAAATAATTGATGCAGGGATAAAAGATGTTAAAGCTCATGATACGGTAAAAATCGTGATGCCTTCAAATATCTATGGATGTGAATTAGGAAAAAAGGTATTCGTTGGCCCTTTTGTGGAAATTCAGAAAGGTGTAAAAATAGGGGCTGAAACAAAGATCCAATCCCATGCATTTGTGTGTGAGCTAGTAGAGATCGGCGAAGAATGTTTTGTCAGTCACGGTGTTATGTTTGTCAATGATCTCTTTTCAAGAGGTGAACCCGCGGGTGGCGATGTTTCAAAATGGAAGAAAACAAAAATTGGCAATAAGGTTTCTATAGGCTCTAATGCCACTATTTTGCCAGTCGCAATTTGTGATCATGTGGTCATAGGTGCCGGCGCCGTCGTTACTAAGGACATTCATGAGCCAGGTATTTATGTAGGAAACCCCGCCAGGAAGTTACGCCCGCTATGAGCATTCCCTTTGTTGACTTAAAAACGCAATATGAGTCCATTAAAACGGATATCGATCAAGCAATTGCCTCAGTCCTCGATCAGACTGCTTTTATAGGTGGAGACCTGATAAAAGATTTTGAATTGTCCTTTGCTGAGTATGTGGGGTTAGATCATTGCGTAGGAGTAGCTAACGGTACAGATGCGATAGAAATTGCTTTAAAAGCCTTAGGCATTGGGCCTGGAGACGAGGTTATTGTGCCGGCCTTGACTTGGATAAGCACGGCAGGTGCAGTAAATAATGTAGGAGCGGACCCGGTTTTTGTAGACGTAATTGAGGCTGAGCGTACTATTGATCCTGTATTCATTGATAAAAAGATCACAGCAAGAACCAAGGCAATGATACCTGTTCATCTTTATGGCCTTCCTGCAAGAATGAATGAGGTTTTATCCATTGCGAAAAAACATAGCCTCAAAGTCATAGAAGATTGCTCGCAGGCTCATGGAGCAACGATCGATGGAAAGAAGGTAGGGACCCTTGGTGATATAGCCACTTTCAGTTTTTACCCGGGCAAGAATTTAGGAGCTTATGGAGATGCTGGAGGTATTGGGACAAAAGATCCAGATCTTGCCAAAAAATGTCGAATGCTCTCTAATCATGGTCAATTAAAAAAGCATCATCACAAAATAATTGGAAGAAACAGTCGGATGGACACGCTACAGGCGGCTATTTTAAAAGCTAAACTGCCTTACCTTGACAGATGGATTGAAGGTAGAAACCAGATCGCGAATTGGTACGATCAATTACTTGAAGGAGTAATAAAACCTATGGTTCCCGGGAATATGCATCACGTGTTCCACCTCTATGTTATTCAGTCAAGAAGAAGGAATCAATTGATGCAAAAACTTAGTGAGAGCAATATTAGTCATTCGATCCACTATCCTACACCGCTTCCTTTTCTGAATTGTTATGATTACAAAAATCATAAAAAAGGCGATTTTCCTACATCAGAGAAATTGTGCTCAGAGATTCTTTCATTACCGATTTTCCCTGAGATGAGCAAAGAAGAAGTGTGCAGGGTGAGTAAGGTAGTGAACAACCTGTAGGCTTGATTTTCCAAGGTTCTATAGAGAAAAAAATAAAAGAGTGCTAGGTTTATTTACATGGAATAACTATCACAGAAATATGGGAAAAAGCGTCACTTTCCGTTTTTCTGTCACTTCTCCAAGTCTGGACAGTACAAAGAGAAACCTTTGAAAAACCGGATTTTTAGTTCAAATCGAGGCTTTCAGAATTTCAAAAACATAGTTTACTGGTCGTAAATGAGGCTTTTGAAATTTTGAGTGACGAAGAGTTGGGCCAAAAGGCAGGCTTTTCAAAGGATTCTAAGAGAAACCCTTAAACTATTATCCTGAGATATACACTTATGAAAAAAGTACGAAGTGGTTTATTCTGAATTTATTCAACGGATAAAATTTGAGTTTTAACGCGGCATTTTTTGAATTACTCGAAAAGTATATCCTTACTTAGCTATATCGCTTAGGTTCGTTCTCATAAATATAATTAATAATTAATATGAGAAAGTTTAATGCACCTATTA
>JBCCLN010000391.1:0-2751 GCA_039026865.1 Bacteroidota bacterium
CCTTTGAAAAACCCGCCTTTTGGCCCAACTCTTCGTTACTCAAAATTTCAAAAGCCTCATTTACGACCAGTAAACTACGTTTTTGAAATTCTGAAAGCCTCGATTTGAGCCAAAAATCCAGTTTTGCAAAGGATTCCTTTATAAAAAGAGTGGAAGGAGATTTTCAAAAAAAATTTTTAAATGTCAGAATCCAAGTCCCTAAGGCCACTATCATTGCACAGGCAAATGACTTGCCTAATTAAAAATTCAGTCCTAAAAAACGCTATTTCACTACACTTATTTCCTGTCTCAAAATTGGAAAAGATTCAGGGAAAAGATTCATTTGGTATATTTCAAAAAAATTATTCAAAAGAAATAAGCATACACTTGGAATCCTTAGCATGCCAACTGAAAATGAATAAGTTTACTGAAAATTCCATGTGTGCAATTGAAAATAAATAATACATATGAAAAAAGCCTTAGTTACAGGAGCAAGTACTGGAATAGGTCTAATATTTTGTCAGACGCTCAAAAAAGAGGGATGGGATGTGACAGGTGTAGCCAGATCTAAAGAAAAACTTCAACAGGAATTCGATCAAGATCATTACATGATCGCAGACCTTAGCGAAGAAAAAGGAATGAGCTCTCTGGAAAATCACATCAAGGAAAACAAATACAACTTATTAATAAACAATGCAGGATATGGTCTATACAGCAGGTTTTTAGATACACCAATTGATCCTCAGATTAATATGATGCACTTGAACATGGAAGCATTGGTACGTCTGTCGTATGCTTTTCTAGCTACTGCAAAGGAGGGAGATGCGCTTATGAATGTATCCTCTGCTTTGGCGCTTTTGCCGATGCCAGGTGCGGCTGTTTACTCAGCTACCAAATCATTTGTCACCTCATTTACAGAATGCCTATGGTATGAATATAAAGACCAAGGGATCTATATATCAGCTACTTCTCCCGGAGCCGTTGCTACACCATTTCATGAAAATGCGGGGAGCACTACCGAAAAAATGGATCCCAAAATGGTTTTAGACCCCAAAAAGGTGGTAGATGAAGCATTGAAAACGTTAAAAGTGAGAAAAAAACCCTCGTACATCAATGGTACGCAATATCGATTCATTACCCGGATTACTCAGATTTTTTCAAGATCATTTAGATTGAAGCAAATGGCTAAAAATAGTCCCGGAATGAATTAAAATTAATTCATGGAATCGTATGATCCTCTTGTAGCCTGTTATGAGGTTGATGATGATGTCTATTAGCGACCATATTGTCGTATTAGGTAATGGAATTATAAGAAATGGGGAGGTCTGATATTCTCAATGAGCGGATCATTATACTCAAGCTAGCACAATTGAAGAGTCTAGCGATCTTTAAATGACTTGCTGGTGCGCATAGACCCGAAAAATTCGGGTTTTATTCATTGAGATGAGGTAACACGTGGAATAGGAGAATCTTTTGAAAAACCCGCCTTTTGGCTCAACGCTTCGTTACTCAAAATTTCAAAAGCCTCATTTACGACTAGTAAACTACGTTTTGAAATGCTGAAAGCCTCGATTTGAACCAAAAATCCAGTTTTGCAAAGGATTCCCTGAGGTAATTGATTTTGAATGAAAGGACAAATCGTTCCTCAAATTTGAGGAATCAAAAATCATTCAGTATTAGAATCCTTTGAACTACTAGCGGCGATTTTTTAAACGTGCAGATATGTAAAACACCCTATGTTTTTTGGAGTTATATTCACTATCATAATCTCTATATTTTCCGATTTATTTATTCTTCAAGTTAGTAAATGTGAGATATTAGCGACTCAATCTTTTCTGTGACCATTGATGCAATCATCTATTTTCCTTCTTTCTATCATTACCTTTTTTGTAGTTGGTATTCCAGAAAACATTCAGAAGACTCAAGATGAAAGGTATGCTGATGTGCTAAACGTAACCATCTCGGGAAAAGAGCTTCAATATACTTTTAGTGTGACCATTTCAAGTCCGGATACCGGATGTGAGCAATATGCAGATTGGTGGGAAGTGATTTCAGAATCCGGTGAACTCGTTTATCGTCGTGTTCTGTTACATAGCCACGTTAATGAACAGCCATTTACCCGAAGTGGGGGGAAAGTGCCTATCAAAGAAGATCAGATCGTCTGGATTAGAGCGCACATGAATAATCTTGGGTATGGAGGTAAAACCATAAAAGGATCTGTTGCAGATGGATTTGTCCCCACTGAGCCTCCGAAGGGATTCGCAGCTAATTTGGAGCAAGTACAACCACTTCCTAGTGGGTGCGGTTTTTAGCAACCTTTCTATTTTCCATAAGCTGAGGTATCTTTTGGCGACAGAAAAGAAGGAATGAACCCATTTCCCGTCACTATTCAACATTATCTAGTCAGTAAGCTAGAAAACACTTTTCCACATCAATGAAAAATAAAGGTCAAACATTCGCAAGATTAATCAATCCTGCATTTGTAAACTAAGTTAGCCCGAATTTCAAGACATTGCACCGCTGAGGCGGCGATGTAACGTAAAATAGCTAATTAAAAGCACTTTTATAAGCTTTTGATTTTCAATTAGTTGTATTTTAGTTAGATGGAAAAATTCGGGTGTTATTCATTGAGATGAGGTAACACGTGGAATAGGAGAATCTTTTGAAAAACCCGCCTTTTGGTTCAACTCTTCGTTACTCAAAATTTCAAAAGTCTCATTTACGACTAGTAAACTACGTTTTTGAAATGCTGAAAGCCTCGATTTGAACTAA
>JBCCLN010000392.1:0-2750 GCA_039026865.1 Bacteroidota bacterium
CTGAACGATTAGAGGATTTTAGCTTCAACCTTGATGAAACGAAGCATCGGATTTATGATCCGTGGGGAAGATTAGGCTGGTGGCAGATTGATCCAAAGGCAGACTTGGATATCAATGTGAGCTGGTCCTCTTATAACTATGCGTACTCTAACCCGATCAGATATAATGATCCTTTAGGTGATTGTCCAACATGTGATCCTTTTTTTAACGCTGGTTTTGTAACAGGGGCTTTTAATTCTCTTAAAAGTACGATAACGAGTGCATTTAATTTCTTATCCAAAGCTAGTACTACATCTGGTCAAGTGAGTTTAGCTGTGAGCGGAGCACAAATAGCTCAGGCCATTGCTAATAACCCAGGAGCACTCGTTGATGCAGTTGTGGATGGTATGAAGGATGCATCAAATACGCTACAGAACGGGACATCCTTCGAAAAAGGGGAATTAGTTGGAGGTGCTGCTTTAGGTGTTGCTGATGTGGCCTTAGGAACAAAAGGTGTTGGGACAGTTACGAAGACTCTCAAAACGGTTAATAAGGTAGAAGATGTTATTAGAGTTATGTCCAAAGGTGAGTTAAAGGCTACGGAAAGTACTGGGCTTGTTCGAGGCGGTAGAGAAGGCACTCACTTTGCCTCTGATGCTGTCAGCAGTGATGCCAAGAGAGCTAGGCAAAGACTTGCTTTACCACAAACACCAGAAGTAAAGGCTACCTTGGAAGTTTCAAAAGAATCTTTTTCTTCACCAACAAAAGTTCAGCCTGCTAACGGTATGCCCGGCGGTGGCTTAGAAAGGACAGCAACTGGAAACGTACCAGCAAAAGTCAAAAAAGTAGAAGATTTAAAAAATACGGGTAATTAAAATTGGAATGAAAGCGATAAAGCTAAATATAATTGAGCCATGGGAATTTGGAACAGACAAGGGAGTTACAGCTTCAATAGTAGGGGAAAATAATGGTCAATATTTAATTCGATTGTCCAATCCTATGAAGTTGCAGGATAATGAAGCTAAATATTTTCTGGCGGAACTTCGAGACAGACATTCAAACGACAATTTGAATAAGCCGGGAAAATATCTTTTGAATATGGTTTATTCGCAAAGAATTAATGAAATAAATTTTAAAGAGCATAAGATATCTGATTTTAGAAGCGGCTTATTGGTAGGGGAAGCAATCTTAAATTAATGAAGAATATCGCAATGAAAGTTCATTAAGTTTTTCAGCAGTCGCTCGGCTGTGCCGAGTGACGGATATAACATATGATCTGAATGAGAATGACCATTGAACAAAAAAATAAAAATAATGGTCACTCGCTATAAGCGAGCGACTGGTGGGATGATGATGCAGTAAAAGTTGTAGATGGTGCAATAAACAAATCACGTCCGTCATCTTTTAGAAAGAAAACAGTTACGGATGCATGGGATAATGCTACGGATGGAAGTGCGCCAAATACGAAAAGTTGTCCTACTTGTAGTAGAGATGTGGAAGGAAATCCTAATCTAAATGAGAAAAGAAGCAATGAAAATGGATGGGATGTTTCCCATAATCCCTCATGGAATAAAAGAGATTTATCTAAAGCTAAAAGTCGTAAAGAAGTACTTGATAACTATAATTCAGGAACTGAACTTGAATGCAGAGGATGTAATCGAAGTAGACAAGATAGGGATGAGTTAAGAGATGAAAGCAATAATAATTGATATATGTAAATGGATATAGTAGCACATTTAGAGTCTTACTTGGGTGAGATAGTCGGTGGCTGGGATTTGAAAGTTGGAAATAAAGATATTCAAGCAGTAAAATTTGATAATCATCCTACAATTGGAGTTTCTACCTATTCTACTCTTGGTTTAAGTTCGTTCGAACTAAATATGCCTAATGGTACAATTATAAGACAAGAGTACTTTATCTCTGCTTATGATAAATACTCCGAAGAAGATGTAGTTTCATTTCTTTTAACTTTTGCTAGCGGAATTTTATCATCTAATAAGGCAGTATTGAGAGGGGAATCAATCGGCCCTGGACCAACAATTATTAAAGGTTCTAGCTTAAATGGAATTTATTGTTCCAATCCAATCTTTCAAGATAATGAATTTAGTGTTGTCAAAGGAACCAATAATATTATTATGGTTTGGTTGATGCCTATTCACATACAAGAAATTGAATTTGTCAAAGAAAAAGGGTGGAATCAATTTGAAGATTCCTTGGAAAAGGAATATTGTGATTTTTGGGATTTAGAAAGGAAGCCGTTAAACTTCACCTTGACTCCTGAACGTTTGTAATGTGATTAAAAGAAAACAAAGACCTAGCCCTCCGCTCTTCCAGTTTACAAAACTGGAAGTCTTATCATAGGATGTATCATCCAAATTCTTCTGGTTTTGGATGATGATGGGATTCGAATATCGAATGAAGGACAAAAGTGAATGATATTTTGTAACTCCAAAGCGGTGATACGGGCGGGATGATCTTCCTCTCCATGAACAAAGGGGACACAGTAACCCTGACTGTGAACGCCAACTATGAGACAGCTCCAAGCGGAAACGGATTTTTAGGCACAGCTTATGATGCCTTGTTTAGCTCGTTTGATGCAGTGTATGGTTCAGGTGTTGAGGGTGGCGTAAGTAGTAGCTCTACGGTTTTTGATGAAGCATTGAACGGGATAGATATGTCGGGCAAGGGCAACAGCAGCACCGCGCCAAGAGCTTTTTTGAACTACATCTTCTTTGATCAGGAGATGAACTATGTGCGAGCGGGCTTCTTGC
>JBCCLN010000393.1:0-2741 GCA_039026865.1 Bacteroidota bacterium
CAAGCGAATTTGTATCCAGCAGCGGATATTGTTGCGGGTCATTTCAGCTTTCAAAATGGAATCCAAGGCGTAGGAAGTTGGTGTTTTACAGTCGATGAAGTCGCCACGAAAGATGAATTGACTATTATTGGAACAAAAGGGAAATTAAGCATCTCCTTTTTCGGTGCGCCTGAAATCATCCTAGAACAATCAAATCCAAAAAGCAAACAAAAATTCAGCTTTGATAAGCCGCTTATTAAGGTATTTACTTTCACACAGTCCATTTTAGCATTCCTGGCGATTAGCATCAGTTTTTTTTTCATAAAGAATGAAAATTATTTAAAAGATAAGGACTTAGGCTACGAAACAGATAACAAAGTAGTCATTAAGATTAACAACATAAAATCTAAAGAACTATTATATGCTAATTTACAATCCAATCTCAATGTGCAAAATATTAGTTATTCGGTTAACCGATTAGGGTTAAATGGCATACAAACCAATGTCATGTTTCGTGACATAGTCTTCAAGGCAGACTTATACGAAGTAGGTTATGGATATTTAGAACAGATGGATATCTCCATGGTAGAAGGAAGGTTTTTTGACACGAATTTAGATGTGAACACCAACGGCGTACTAATAAACAGAAACCTGTTTGAAACCTACCTTAAGTCCAAACTAAGGTTAGGATCTACCACTATGAAAATTAATGATACGAATTATACGATATTGGGAATTGTGGAGAATACATTCACAAATCTTTCCTCTGATAAGGACAATCTAGTCATATTCAAGGTTTGTAGTTTAAATGATGCTAATTATATAATAGCTTCTTTCGATGCAATAAATAGAGAAAAAGTCTTAAAATCCATTGAGGATAGTTGGAATGAAACTGAAAAAGAAACACCTATTGATTCTTTTTTTTATGATGAAATTTTTTTGACGTATATAATTTGGGTCACAGGTCACAGGAAAGTAATGACATTTGTTGCAATTATTTCTATCGTACTTTCCGTTATTGGTCTTTTTAGTTTGATGTCACTAAAGGTTTCCAGCAAGTTGAAAAGCTTTTGCATCATGAAAATTTTAGGCATTAGCGAATTGTCTCTTTTTATACGGCTGGGAAAAGATCTTTTGTGGATTACTGCGTTAACATTGATTTCTGGAGTACCGTTAAGTCTTTGGATCACAAAGCTGCTATTTTCCATTGTATACATTGATCACGTACCAATAACTCCTCTAATTCCGTCAATAACTTCAGCGATTTTTTTCCTTATATTTTTTTCGATTACTATTGTGAATTTTCAAAAAGTTATTGAGAAAGACCCTATCCAACTAATAAGATCTGATTAATTATTTTAACCCGAAAAGTTCGGGTGTTATTCATTGAGATGAGGTAACACGTTGAATAAGAGATAATTGATTTCGAATAAGATGACAAAATCGTTCCCCAAATTTGAGGAACCAAAAATGCTTGGTTTTGTGTAACACCCTTTGTGAAATTCTTTAATACATTTCCACTTCTACCTACAGCAGTCTTAGCACTTATCGTACTTGTCCTAGTAGCTCCTCTCACTAATAGACTTGAAAATCTACTTAACGACCCCATTCTTCTGGTGATCCCTGCAACGGGGATCACACTTGTGGCTAAGGTAAAAGCTCCCTGTGTTACGGGATGATTTACTCTATCATCGCTTACACCTAAGATCCCTATTGAACTTTCAACTTCACCATAGGTATAGATTTGAGAAATAGGTATAGAATGATTTAACGCAAAGAAAATTGGGTTTGCAAAAGCTACTACGATACTACTTTGAAAAACAAAAAAACTTGTAAGAATGAAAAGCATTCTTAACAACAGGTTTATTTTATGCCTTATTGGCGGTCTCATTTCAACTTATCCTGATGCTTTCCAACTCCCGTTTAATAAAAACTGCACAGGCACTCTTTCTATCAGAGTATTCCATTTTTTCGGTGATGCCTTTATCTGCATCTAAAAAACCTACTAAATATTTCCGATCGTTATTTTGCGTAAAGAACCAGCCTGAATCAACACGTTTATCTTCTGAACATTGCAACCATTGATCTACATGCTGCGGCTGTTGTTCTAACGCTTCTTTTATTGAGTTCTCATCGATATCGCTATGCGATTCAAAATAGCCGGCATCTTGCAACAGAGAGTACATGGACTGATCATTGTCAGGACTATAAAGCTTTTCTGGAAGATTTAGTATTTTATCTATTATACTCTTTGCTTCCATAATTATTTAATGAGTTGAGTTCCATCTTTACTCAATCTATAACCTTTACCTATCAGGTAATCCAATTCCTTTACGCTCAGCTCATCGGCAAGGATCTTGTAAAGAGCGGGCAAGCTGTGACAATTTCCTGCCCCTGTGGATAGGAGTTTGGAGACAAACATCTTTGTCCAGTCCTGCCGACCCCAAAAGTCCTGCGTATCGTAAGTGAGCGGGTATTTGATGTAGCTTTTCGGGTCGGCGGGGTCTCCTATCCTCACAGTGTCTTTCAGTGCACGGAAGATAGAGGCGGCTTTTAAGACGTCGTCTTTATCGTCTTCATGATAGAGAAGTCCACCTGTTTCTTCTAAGCTAAGAGCCAGCCGGACGTAATATTGGATGGCTTCATCAAACTGCGCATCATCCAGGGAATTTTCCAGATAGGCGTTTTCGGTGAGGTACACCGCCCGTTTGAATGAAAGTGGTTTTTCCTCATTGAGCATGGCCTGAAGCTCTTGATAAGCC
>JBCCLN010000394.1:0-2729 GCA_039026865.1 Bacteroidota bacterium
TAATAGGTGCATTAAACTTTCTCATATTAATTATTAATTATATTTATGAGAACGAACCTAAGCGATATAGCTAAGTAAGGATATACTTTTCGAGTAATTCAAAAAATGCCGCGTTAAAATTCAAATTTTATCTGTTGAATAAATTCAGAATAAATCACTTCGTACTTTTTTCATAAGTGTATATCTCAGGATAATAGTTTAAGGGTTTCTCTTAGTATTGATTAAACCTGATGTAAAACTCGTTTTTTTCTAAAACATGAAAGCCACTTTTCTCATATGCCCTCCTGCTTCCAGCATAGTGTACTTCCATGCCTTTCACTTCTTGGCTACCTTATTCTTATGCACTTGGAAGGTATGTCTGGGTGTTTTAATATTTCGCTAGGTTCCGCGTCACTTTTACAATCTGCAAGTTTGCTGCTTCTTGGTTAACTACTCAATCCTTCTCAGCTCTAGTGAACATTATGGATTTCGTTGACTTCTGATTTTTTCTCTTTCGATTGTTACTTTTTGTCTCAGAAAAGGATCAGACTCTTATAGTTAGTGTCTTTAAGAAAAGACGAAAAATACGCTATTGAATCCTACCACGTAGTTTTTTAGCAAAAGAATAAATTGAATCTATTTTATACTTTGGAATCTAATTTTTCAATATTTTAAAAATTCATCTGAATTTTCAATGAATCTAGAAGAGACCCAGTCATTTTATTGCTTTATTGTTAAAATCTCTCAAATAGATTCAATGACTATTTGCATATCGAAATCTCAAAAAAACACGCTCTATGAGCTAAAAACATTGTTTTCTTTCAAAATATACTGTTTCTTGGAAACACTAATTAATGTATGACCTCCCCTGATTAGCTCGAATGATTTAACAACTATTATTACGCCTGCCTTTGTACTTCTTGATCTAAATGCTCAGTCATCCTCACTTTAGGCTGGCTTTATATAATGTTTCTGGACGTTAGATCAATCTAAACTAATTTACTTTATGGTTCTGTTTCACAATCAACACGCTTGTAGTCAGCTAACGATTTCTTCCAAATAGACTTATTAGGGACTTCACTTAATCATTTTGCAATGCACGATACACAATAAAATAGTCCTCAAAACTAGTTTGAGGACTATTATTTTACTTCAACATTTTATAAAATTTACTATTCGGAGGACTATACCTATCCGAAGATTTAAATTAAAATTGAAACAGAGATGTTACTTCTGATTGTGACAGCGGTCTATTATAAATTCTTACTTCATCCATAGAACCTTGAAAAATAGTCGCTCCTGACTGAGTTGAATAAACGCCAATTTGAAGAGGATTATGCTGTGAGAAATTAACTTCATGTGGTTGATTCAAAGTTGAAACAGGCTTACCGTTCAAATAAAGTTCTAGAAAATCACCATCATAAGTAAAAACTACATGATTCCACATCCTTAAGGTTATTACAGTATCTGACACATTCCTTACCCAGTTATTAGTTCCTATATTACTCAGTCCCCTTATATTTCCATCAAGAATGCTTAGGTAGTACCCGTTTGTATTTCTTACTGGATCAAAGTCTGTCATGGAAACAAATGCACCCGAATCTTTTTCAGCTTTAAACCAAACGGATATTGAATATTTTTGATTTTCCAAAATTGGATTATTCGCTACTTGAATACGATCGTCAATACCATCGAAGTAAAAAGCACTATTCTGTAAACCATTCCTATCCTCAGTTAAAGTTGCCCCTTGAACTTCACCATTTAAACCATTGCCACTTTCATCATTTGCATTGCCATTGAATGGATAATAAGCAATCAAACCTTCTGAAACATCCAGACTTGCCAGTATGATCTCCAAGGGGCCATTTGCATTATCTCCCTGGTAGTTTTTAATGGAATCTGCTGAATAGGTGTAATCAAAACTGGTGTAGCCTTCTTTGCTTACGATCAATTTAAATTCCTCAAAACGATCAGGAAAAGTCAGCTTGCTAGTAGCAGCAAAAAGCGCTTGGCTGGTTAAAGAATAACCGTTAGCGTAGACCGTTATTTCAGCATCCGTAAGCTCAAACCCGGATTTGTCTTCATCATAAACAAATACCCCTAACAAAACATCGAACGTTTCTACAATATCAAACGCAAACTCCTCATAACCAAAATCCTCGACCGATCGCTCTTCCGTGCTTACTACCTCCGGTACAACCTGGGTAACGTCATCAATGCCTACCGTAAAATCTATTGACAAAGGATCTTCAACCAAATAAGCCAGATCAGATCCTTCTTTTGGGGTAGCATAATGAACCAATCCTTCTGAACTGACCACAATAAATTCCGTGACACTATAATTACCTATCAAATATGAGGTTGGTTCTGTCACATACGAACTATCAACGAAATGAAGGCTAGCCTCTTCATTTTCAGCTATCATACTACCATCCTCACTTGTGATGGAATAGATCACTTTTTCAAGTGTTACATCTTCTGCAACTCGTGAGCTTTCGATGTTATCCGAACTGAATGAAAACTGGAATTGCCCTTCTTCTTTGAACTCATCGTCTTTGAACTCGTCGTCTTTACAAGCTATCAAAAGAAAGATAGAAGTACTTAGTAAAAAAAGCATTCCCTTTTTGACGGTAATAGGTGCATTAAACTTTCTCATATTAATTATTAATTATATTTATGAGAACGAACCTAAGCGATATAGCTAAGTAAGGATATACTTTTCGAGTAATTCAAAAAATGCCGCGTTAAAA
>JBCCLN010000395.1:0-2729 GCA_039026865.1 Bacteroidota bacterium
AACTTTATATATAATTGTTTGTAAAAAAATGATTTAGTAAGAAAAAATGATTTATTTACTACATTTTTTAGTAATTAGCTAAATTTGATAGTAAATAAGTTATAATGAATCGGTTCCCAGATGCAGTTTATCGCGAATTCCATGGTAGCCATTGGAAACAAACCTATGTGCACGAAATAAGCATAAAGATTCGCGAGAAGAATTTATACTAACCGCAAGATGAAAAAGTCCATCGATACGGTCTATTGTGAATTCCAAGCATGCAACTGAAAATAGAATATATATGAAAAAATCAATAGAGGAGAAGCTGGAAATACTGGCAGATGCAGCGAAATATGATGTATCGTGTGCTTCGAGCGGGAGCAATCGGAAAAATATCGGAAAAGGCTTAGGTAATGCCAGCAAAATGGGCATTTGCCACAGCTATTCCGAAGATGGAAGGTGTATTTCCTTACTGAAAATCTTATTAACCAACTATTGCATCTATGATTGTGCTTACTGTGTGAGTCGTATAAGTAATAATGTGCCACGAACTGCTTTCACAGTAGATGAAGTAGTCAGCCTCACCATTAGTTTCTACAGAAGAAATTATATTGAAGGTTTATTTCTCAGTTCAGGGATTTTAAAAAATGCGGATTTTACCAATGAGCGGCTCATTAGGATTGCAAAGAAGTTGAGACTGGAAGAACGATTTAACGGATACATCCATCTGAAGATCATTCCAGGTGCAAGTGAAGAAGTGATGGAAGAGGCCGGAATGTATGCAGATCGACTAAGTGTAAATCTCGAAATTCCAGCAGAAAGAAGTCTAAAGGAAATAGCCCCGGAAAAAGATCACGCTAGCGTCTACCAGCCGATGAATTGGCTAACGAGAAGAATTGACGAATACAGAGAAGACCGAAAGAAATACCGAAAGGTAAAATCTTTTGCTCCTGGCGGCCAAAGTACACAGGTGGTCGTTGGAGTCTCTCCCGAAAGAGATCTTGAAATCTTACAACTTTCCTCAGACTTGTACAGAAAGCAAAAGCTAAGACGGGTATATTACTCAGGCTACATTCCTGTAAGCGAAGATCGTCGGCTTCCAACCATCTCAGGCGCTCCTTTGAAGCGGGAGAATAGACTCTATCAGGCAGACTGGCTTTTCAGATTTTATGGTTTTGAGATGGACGAAATTGTTTCTGAAAAGCACCCGGAACTGGATCTGGAGGTAGATCCAAAATTGGCTTATGCACTCAGAAATCCAGCACTATTTCCAGTAGATGTCAATAAGGCGCCATACGAATTGATTCTCAGAATTCCTGGGATAGGAGTAAAAACAGCGCAGATGATTGTAAAGTCCAGGAAGTACGGAAAAGTCCGGCTCGAAGATGTGAAAAAGATGGGCGCCGCGGTCAATCGAGCAAAGTATTTCATGTACATACAAGGTAAAACACTCCCTCTGATAACTAATGAGCCCAACAGAATACGGACTAAAATTTTTGGTCTAAGTCAAAAACGGCAAATGAGCTTATTCTGAATGGAGAAAGTTTTGTTGTATGACGGCACGATAGAAGGTTTTTTCACAGCTATTTTCGAAGTGTATGAAAGGAAATTACAAAAACCTCTGATCAGGAGGCTTGCCGGGTATGAAAAGGGCTTGTTTGAGGTACCTTTTAAAGTCATCTCAGATGAGGTTAAATCTACTCGAGTACTAAAAGGGTTGCGAAAGGTAACGCCAAGAGGAATCATCGAAATGCTCATTAAAGTGCTGCATTCGGAATTGCCTGATGCTGAGCATGTGGCATTAGAAGTTGTTCAGCTTGCTTTTGCTCAGCCAAAAGGGTTGCGAATGGATTATCGAAATGAAGCCATCTTACGCATGAAAGAGATCCATAGAATGATGAATCGAGAGATACACCGGATGCATGCTTTCGTACGTTTTCAAAAAACCGCTGATGATATATATGCTGCTACTATAACCCCAGATTTTGATGTGATGCCTTTTATTGGATCTCACTTCGAAAAGCGATATGCTGACCAGCAATGGTTGATTTATGATACGGGGAGAAACTACGGCATTTTCTATAATTTGAAAAGGGTAAATACGATCGTTTTGAAGAACCCTTTATGGGTAGGCAACAAGCAAATAAGCCCTGCGATTCTGTCGGAAAACGAACCGCTCTTTAAAGATGCGTGGGCTACCTACTTTCATGCTACTTGTATTCAGGAACGAAAAAACATGCGCCTACATTTGCAACACGTTCCACACCGATATTGGAACCATTTACCTGAAAAAACTCGCTCACTTTAGCTTAACCAGAAAAATTCGGGTGTTATTCATTGAGATGACGAAACACGCCGAATAGGAGGTAATTGATTTCAAATGAGAGGACAACATCGTTCCCCAATTTGAGGAATCAAAAATCATTAGTATGGATATCAAACTATTGTAAATCAATTACTTGAATCAACCCGCCTCTATTTGTAGTGAATAATCCGGTTATCTAGTGTGAAGATTTGTTATTTATCGAACTATTTTTTGTTCCATCATAAGTCCATTCAAAAGGTTTAGCTCTTCTTTGTTGTAAGTGTCCACGTATTGGATGATTTGTTTGGTCAGTTGTTTTTTACTGTGCCATACTGCGCCTTTTAGTACGTCTCTTGATAAAATATTGAACCAAATTTCGATTTGGTTTAACCAGGATGAGTAGGTTGGAGTAAAATGCAGCGTCATTCTTTTTTTTGAATCC
>JBCCLN010000396.1:0-2724 GCA_039026865.1 Bacteroidota bacterium
CGCCCCGACCGATCGAATCCCAGGATACACAAACCCAAGAGATCTTATTATCAAAATTATAAACCGTTATGAAAATAAATGCTTAACTAAACGACATTGCATCTTAAGTTATCAATACAATTGCAATACAATTATTAACTTAACGTTGAACCGTTTTATTAGTAATTAAAAAATATTATATGAAAAGTTTTATTAAGCTAGGATTATGGTCTTTATTCTTGATCATTTCTTTGAGTAACCATGCGCAGGAAATCCAGTCAGGGATTTTTAAGTTAAACAGAGACGTAAGAGAGTTTAATCTGAGTGAAAATGAAGGGCCAAGAGGTTTCGGTTACGAAATAAAATTTAAAACTCCTTTTGAAGAAAAGCCTGAAATTATGTTATCGGTTACTTCTGTAGATGCAAATACCAGGGTAGGTATCCGATATAGAGTGGAAACCGGTTTTGTAACTAATGAAGGCTTTTTAATCAAAGTTGGTACTTGGGGTGACAGTAAAATCTATGCATTGGAAGGTCAGTGGATTGCTATTGAGAAATAATTAATAGTCTTCAGAAACACAAAAAAGTGGTATAAATCCTTACCACTTTTTTGCTGAGCAACTTTCTACTTACTGTAACAGATTTTGTAATTTATCATTACCAAAGATTTACCACCTTCAATCATCGCTGTTTTGTGATCTTGATTTACACTAGAATTTTTAGGTTAGTTTGAGAGTTCAAACGACCTTCATTAGGTTGATATATTTCTATAATCCTTCTAGGATCTTCAAGAAACAAAATAGCTTTTCTTATTAGTTACAAATTCAACCTATTTGTAATAATTGTAACTAAACAACTAGTCTCAAAACCTACAACAAGCCTGATACAAATTCCTGAAGAACCATGGTTTTTAGCAAAAGGTGTTCGTAATTGGCACTCAATTTTTTCTTAATTTCTATTAAGTCATATACAAAGATTTAGCTCTAATATTGATATTAACCATTCAATACGAATCTAATGAAACTTTATCATCAGAATAACCAAGCAGAAATATATTACGAATCTGAGTTAGATGCACTTCTACTTAAATTTTTGCCAGAAACAGAGGATGATCATCATTTCATAGAGATCAGCGAATTCTTTTTTAATGCCATGAAAGAATTCAACACCACTCGGCTAATAGTGGATGCCAGAAACATGGGAATTCTTGACTATGAATCCCAACTTTGGCTATCCAAAAGCTTTTTTAAACAAATAAAGGGCTTTGCACGAGGGAAGAAAATTATACATGCCACTTTAATTGACCCTGAAAAACTAATGAGTAGGGTTTCTATTGCCAATGTGAAAGAGCGACTAGGTGAGAAGGTAGAAGGTTTTGATTTCCTGGAATTCACCGATGAACAAGAACTACGGAAGTACTTTTTGGCAAGCACCTAATTGATATTGAATGGACCAAATTAAGTAAACAGCTCTGTTTAGGAACTTAGATTACATAATTGTAAATCATAACATAGTGGCAAGCACTACCTGCTAAGACAAAAACATGAAAAATGGCATGATTAAAAGGAAAGCTGTTAATACTATATATTATAGCTCCTAGTGTGTAATTAATACCTCCTCCTAAAAGCCATAAAAGAGGTGCCACACTAAAGTATTCTAGTAGAGGTTTAATTGCAATTACGGCAATCCAACCCATGGCTACGTAAGCAATTGTAGACGCACGATCGAACTTCCCCGTAAAAAAAAGTTTGAAAATAATGCCTACAAAAGCAATACTCCAAATAATTATTAGAAGATAAGGCCCCCATGAATTCCAAAGAGAAATCATGCATATCGGAGTATAAGTTCCTGCAATAAGAACAAAAATGGCTATGTGATCGAAAATACGCAGTTTGATACGTCTGCCTTCATTTTTTGAAGCATGGTAAGTAGCACTAGCGAAATATAAAACAAGAAGGCTTACACCAAAAATGGCTGAAGCTAGAAGCTCTAAAGAATTGCCCGACTTTGCAATAAGAAAATAGGTTGCTGGAATACTAAGCACTGTACCCAGGGCATGAGTTCCTATGTTCCAGTTCTCTTCTATCGTAGAATACTTCATAATTTTATTCTGAGATCCGACATATTCTTTCTAGAATCTGCTCAACTTGTTGGTCACCCTTTGATAATCTATAGCTCATGGTTGCCATTCTTAGGGAAAAGAGGAACATGAAAAGATGTATTCCATTTTTAAGGATTTCCTCTTTGTTGATTACAGAACATTGGTCTGGATTTTATTTCCTTTTATGCAAATACGAAGTTGTTTAACATACTATCCCCGTATTAGGTTGCCAATGCGATTAAAATATTTGAAATTGGATCAAAGTTATGTCCTTGATCTTTCGACGAAAGTGTTCGTTTTATTTATTAAAGTACGACTTAAAACTCTTTTCTGCTTATTCCAACCAGATGCAAAAGCTCCTCATAATATAGGCTTCGAAAATAGTAATGTATTCGCCGTAAGTATTTCATCGAGGTAGTTAAGTATGCTTTTAAACCTTTAACCCACATTATTCACCACAACTAGTGGCGGGTTGATTCAAGTGATTGATTTACAATAGTTTAATATTCATACCGAATGATTTTTGATTCCTCAAATTTGGGGAAGGATGTTGGCATCCCATTCGAAATCAATTACCTCATATTCAACGTGTTACCTCATCTCAATGAATAACACCCGAATTTTTCCATCCAACTAAAAATGCA
>JBCCLN010000397.1:0-2722 GCA_039026865.1 Bacteroidota bacterium
AAATGCCAATAATGCTAATAGGCTATATAATATATTCATATGTAAAGGGAAAATTACACTTTTTGTAATACTTCATATCGGCCATTCATATCTTCTAGCCCTTCGACCTAACTGAGTATGTGAAGAAGTCTGATTTATGCCTGTATAGGGAGATTTGAGGGAGGCCTATTTATTAAAGAGATTCCTCAAAATTCTTTTTAAATAGTTTTAGCTCGTCAATAAAAATATTTGTCTTCAAGGTTTTGAGTGAGCCGTTTTGGAGTTTAATACCTACTTTGTTTCTAAAGCTTACTCCAAACGGAAGGAGTAGTTGCACAATATTATTCTTCAAATTTCTATGGCCGGAAATTGTAATGTTTTGAATTTCATTTTTTTGAATAATGGTACTCGCAGGGATTAAATCAAGACAAAACCTACGTCTAATTAGTACGGCATTTTTATAGATGACAAATTGTTCAGATGTAATTCTGAACAGTAAATACAATACGATTGCTGATAATATGGATAGTCCACTAGGGTTTTCAGAAAAATGGTTTAATGTTAATATCAAAATGGTCAACCAAAAAGCTCTCAATAGCCATATTGATATAAAGTTATATAGTCCAAAATTACTTATGTATTCTATTTGTTCTTGCATACTGCTTTTTGACCGTTCTTAATTTCAGTCAAAACTCTGTATTCCAGGGTAACTATCAAATTAGAACTTTGGCTTTTCGATCAATTTCATTTCCCTGACCAGTTCTTTCAGAAGACTATAAAAATTGTAATACCAGCCCATATCTAGGAATTTGTGGGCTGTTGAAATAATTCAAATCCCAGTTGAGTCATCCTCAGATTCATTTTCCAAATCTTAATTCAGTTTTATATTCGGTTCAAGGTGATTGTCGCGGTCGTAGCCTCTCTCGCAATTTTATCGTCATTGCGAGGCTTCTGATCACACTTTTATGTTTTTCGACAATGCAATGAAGCCGTGGCAATCTCCAAATTATTAAGAATATCGTTAGAAATTAAAAGCAGTCCTCCGCGAGATCTTTATCTCCGAGCAGCCTTTCGACTAGCCTAAGAACAATAAAAATTACATTGACTGCTCGTATTACGCGATTTTTGAGGGTGTAGCGATATGATTACTAAATGTTTAATATGATCCTCGCAAATTGCTTTTATTTAATTTAAGACCGTAATCTTTTTGAAATTCAATTGGAATGTGCTTAATATCTCCGAGTCCTATCAACCCTGAATCGAAATCAATAATCTTTAGTCTTTTTTCGAAGTCGCTAGTTTTTAATTTAAATTGCTCCGCTTGCTTCTTGTCCAAGTAGAGATACTCAAAATAATCACCGTATAGCTCATTTTTGAACTTTCTTATGACACCTGTGTCAATCTTTTGTAATGGATTTTTATAAGCACTTAGGCGAATAACAGCTTTCGGAATGTTGGTTATTTCCTTAATACAGTTATCGGCAACGTTGAAATTTTCAAGACTTTCTAAATTATTTATGCCTTTTTGAATTTTTGTTAATCTGTTAGAATATACTTCGAGACTTGTCATTTTTTTCATTTTTCCTATTGACTTTGGAAGCGCATTCAGCTCATTTTTACTGAATTGTAAATATTCGATTTGTTCGAGGTTACCTATAGTTTCTGGAAGATTAGCAATTTGATTGTTAAACCCATTAAGTACAGTTAGATATCTAAGTTGTCCTATCGTCTTATTAAGAGATTTTAGCTTGTTATTTGCGATTAAAAGTTCGTTCAGTTGTGCCAACTCCCCAATTTGGTCTGCCAAATCAGTTAATAAGTTGTCGTTTAAATGCAGTCTTTTTAAGTTTTTAAGATGCTTAATGCTACTGGGGAGCTCTGTTATCCTATTCTTACTTAAATGGAGTACTTCCAATTCTTTTAATGAGCATATATTAGAAATATCGGTAATATTATTGTTCGATAAGTAGATGACTTTAAGGTTCTTAAGTTCAGAAACCCAGTCAGGGATGAACTTAATTTGGTTATCCTGGAGGTTA
This sequence comes from Bacteroidota bacterium, assembly GCA_039026865.1. Classification (GTDB taxonomy): domain Bacteria; phylum Bacteroidota; class Bacteroidia; order Cytophagales; family Cyclobacteriaceae; genus Ekhidna. Next base: position 2,019 of record JBCCLN010000397.1, read on the forward strand.
AGATTAGTTAATTCTGTGAGCCCACGAATTTCATCTGGGAATTCTGAAAGATTCTTACTTCTAAAATTTAAGAGCTTTGCCATTCCGATAATTTACAGGAGAAACTTATTCATAAAATTTTGTTTGAGTCTTTCATGGACTTGACCCATGACGTCCATTTCTCAATATACCCCTCTTATATGATCCGCAACATGTTTCTTATAGAAGTCCTTTAAATCGTTTCTCAGTTTTTCGTCCAAAGACGGTAGATCACTGGCACTCGCATTTTCGTAAACCTGTGCGGGTGAACTCGCTCCGGGAATAACGGTGGAAACCGCTTCGTGATCCAGCAGCCAGCGTAGTGCTACTTTTGACACGGAACTATCTTGTGGGAAGAGCGTTTTTAGCTCTTCCGATAGTTGTACGCCAATATCAAAAGGAAGACCGGCAAAAGTTTCACCCACATTGAATACGGCTCCATCCCGGTTGTAATGCCGGTGGTCGGTGGCTGAAAATTTGGATTGTTGGGTAAACTTGCCTGTGAGCAAACCACTCGCCAGGGGCAGGCGAACGATAATACCCACACCTTTCTTTAACGCCAGAGGCAGCAGTTCCTCATTTAATTTTTGCCTGAAAATATTATAGATGACCTGCAGTGATTGAAGCCCTTCCTGCCCAAGGCATATCAGACCTTGTTCCACACTTTCGACACTGGCTCCAAAGTG
>JBCCLN010000398.1:0-2706 GCA_039026865.1 Bacteroidota bacterium
AGCTTCCCATGCATATGACGTACCTATCGTGGGGGGACATACCTGCTACAACAGTGAAAGCAAAGCATTGGCTGTGTCCATCATTGGTACGGCGCAGAAGCTATTGACAAGTTTTGATGCTATACCAGATCAGCGAGTGCTAATGGCCGTGGACATGACTGGACACTACTATAAGGATTATCCCTTTTGGAATGCAAGCACCACAGCTAACAGAGAAGCACTCCTTAGTAAGAAAAGGATCATGTCCATTATTGCAAATCAGGAACTTGCCACAGCTGCGAAAGACATTAGTATGGGAGGTTTACTGGGCACATTGTCTATGGTAGCTCATACGAGTAAAGTAGGTTTTGAAATACACTTTCAGCAAATCATTAAGGCTCCTGATGAAGACTGGGTTAAGTGGCTTACCGCTTTCCCCAGCTTCGGTTATGTATTAACGTGTCATGCGGAAAATGTCGACCGGATTATCAACATATTTGAAAAAGAACAAGTGGTTTGTCAAGATATCGGGAAGGTCATCTCAGATCGAGGTATCTACATTCAATCCATTGAAAACCTGATAAAATTTAACTAAAATGCCAGAAGTCAATCTTAGGGTCAAGTGGCCTGACGAACATATCAGTGATGTATACTCACCGTCTACTATTGTGCGTCAATATTTCTCATCAGGAGACCTTATGACGGTCTCCGATTTTGTTACTAAATGCACAGAAGCGCTGGAACATGCTAGTAAGCGTGTGGAGGAAAAGTTTGGCTATGCGTGTACCTCAGCGAGGAATTCTATTCATAATGTTCGTCAAAGTGCTAAGGATTTGAAACAGGATAGTCTTGTCGAAATATTAGAAATCTCTTAGCATGTCATTTTTTCAAAAGCATTCTCGTTTCAAGGAATTACTAGAGAGTGATGAGTATTTCTTATCTGCGGAGCTCACGCCTCCCAGGCACTATGACTTAAGTAGTTTCATGCGAAAAGCAGAAATTATCAATGAGTACGTGGATGTAATTCAAATCAACGATCACCTACTCTCTAAAGCACGTATCAACAACATTATTCCAGGTCAGCAATGTCGAATGTCCCAGATGGAGGTGGTGTTGCAGTTTTCCTTGATCCATAAGAATAAGATCGCAGTACAAGGTGATCTTTTGGCGATGGCAGCATCCGGTTTAGAAAATCTAATTGTGCTTGGGGGTTATCCATGCAGCATAGGTTCTGATCCTGATGCCACTGAGGTTCATGATTTGGACGCAATCACTGCCATCCAAAAAATTTATAAAATGGTTGATTCCGGGGAGATGTTTAATGGTGAAATTATTTCCCCGCCTCCTACCTTCCATATCGGTGCTATTGATTTTGCTTGCCATGGACAATACTTATCATCAGGTGTCGATCGATTAGAAAGAAAAATTGATGCAGGAGCTACCTTTATTCAGTTGCAAGCCGTCTTTGAACTAGCCTCCGTTAATGAATGGATGAATGAAGTTGTGCGAAGAGGTCTTGATAAAAGAGCTAAGTTCATCGGCGCCATCTTTCCTTTCGCTGATGTAGAACGCCTTCATGTGCTTACCCAAATCCCGGGGTTATATATACCTGAAAGGTTGATTCGACGTATGGCAAATAATAATAGTATGGCAGAAAGCTTAAGAATTACGCAAGAGCTTGTGTCAGGAATCAAAGCCATTGAGCCCTTTTCTGGCTTACATATCAGATCCATTGGTGCTGAAGAATGGGTACCAAAGATCATTGAACGATGCGGGCTGAGAAATGAGGTGGTTTATTGATCCTTCAATTCTTCAATGACCTTTTTTTGGGTTGACTTACTAGTTTAAAGTAAAAATGAGCTTCATAGCCAATATTGAAAAGCTTTATTATGTGATGAGGGAAAAAAAGTATGAGCGTAAATGGGTTCTGATTATGATAGAGAACGATGACATAGATAGTGTTTCTAAGAAAAGACGAAAAACACGTTATTGACCCCTACAGCGTAGTTTTTTAGAGAATCTAGACAGCTGAATAGTGACCAATGATTTTTAATTCCTCAAATTTGAGGAACGATGTTGTCCTCTCATTCGAAATCAATTACCTCCTATTCAATGTGTTACCTCATCTCAATGAATAACAACCGAATTTTTCGGGTTAACATTCTCGGCATTTTTATACGCAGAGGGCAATTTAGAAAATGTCAATATTTGATGAGAAAAATCGAATATCCAACCCTTTAGATCAAATCAACTTGTTGGACTAGGCTCTTAATAAATAGCTCTGGCAAGCTGCAAACAAAGAAAATGGATCATTGCGAGGTACAAATGGTCACCGAATCTATTTGAGAGATTCTTATAAAAACGCAACAAAAGCATAGGTTTACTTTCGATTTATTCAAAAATCAAAAGAATTTCTGAAAATTGATGAATCCGTTTCAGCTTGTGAAATTGATTCGATTTAAGTCTTTCACTAAAAAACCACACTACAGGTGTCAATAGTGCGTTTTTCGTCTTTTCTTGGAGATACTAGGTATAAAAAATAGAGAAAACAGAGGGTTTTCGCAGTGAAACAGCGATACGACTTCTTATAGAATCCTTTGCAAAACTGGATTTTTGGCTCAAATCGAGGCTTTCAGAATTTCAAAAACGTAGTTTACTGGTCGTAAATGAGGCTTTTGAAATTTTGAGTAACGAAGAGTTGGGCCAAAAGGCGGGTTTTTCAAAGGA
>JBCCLN010000399.1:0-2675 GCA_039026865.1 Bacteroidota bacterium
AATGAGTTCGACAACCTACCGCCCGACCTGACCGAGGAGGAGTTGATTGCGAGGATCCATGAAGCAACGGGTGATGCTGCGGAGGTAATCATGGCGATTGCGTCATCCTTAGCCCCTGTGCCGAAAATTGGACTGCTAAAATACGCCAGGAATTTATACAAAGCCAATAAGGCGATAGTGGCCGCTAAGACGAGTACAGCAGGATTGCGAAATGGTCATTTAGCAGGTAAGCTACACCCTAAGACAGGAGTTCCCTTCACTAAATCAGGTTTTCCGAACTTCAAGAATCACTTGTTTAAAGGTGGTAAAAATGATGTTTTCATTAAACCTACAGGAACAAGAGCGGGTGACTTTGCAGCAGCCAATAGAGCTGCGGGTTACACTTCTACTCCTAAAGGATTCACTTGGCATCATCATCAAACAACAGGACGGATGCAGTTAGTTAACTCTAAAATCCATTCTCAAACGGGGCATACAGGTGGATTTTCGTTATGGGGAAATTAAATGAGATAATATTATGGCTGATTTTATAGAGACAGAAGAACCGACTAATGAATCACAGATTAGAAATTTGGAAAGTAAATTAGGTATTAGCTTTCCTGCTGATTACATAAGTCATTTGTTAGAATACAATGGTGGACGTTGTGAACCAAATGTTTTTTCTTTTGAAGAGAATGGAAGTCAAACAAAGTCTTCCGTTGACTGGTTCTTGGCACTTTATGATGGGGAGTATGATAGTCTTGAGGATTATTGTAACACCTACAAATTAGAGGAAAAAAGAATGCCTGATACGTTTTTCCCCATAGCCCATGATCCAGGAGGGAATTTAATATGCGTAGACTCTAATGACGGTAAAATTTACTTTTGGGATCACGAAAGAGAAATAGATTACAGTCAATCAGATGATGGCGACAAGGGAAACCTTTATTTTGTTGCAGATACTTTGAATGATTTTATCTCAAATCTAACTGAGGATTAATATAGTTTTTGAGAAGATACTAAAGCCCTTGCAGCGATGTGAGGGCTTTTTCATTATTAGGTTGCCAACTTGATTTTACCGTCCAGCAAGTCTTTCATGCGCTTTTTAGTGAGCATGGAATTAATGATCTTAATTAGCGCATTTTTTTCGTCCTCGTCCAGTTGGTTGATTAAGGCCAGTTGTTCGTTCAGCTCGTGGTTCTGAATATCCACCACACTATTTTCATCTTCATTTAAAAGCTGGTCAGCCGACACAGCAAAGACCTTCATAAGCCGCTGTACAATATCAATAGAAGGCATCAGGTGGCCGTTTTCCATTCCTGCTCTTCCAGTTTTGTAAACTAGAAGCGTTATCATAGGATTTACAATCCAAATCTATTGAGTAGTACGAGTGATTTTTTATGGTGTCCGAAAAAGAGTATTCGCATGATCAGAATACATTCAGTGATCATGCTTTGAGATTTTGTAGCCTCAAAAAGCTGGGATTTTAAATGACATCAACTTTGCGTAACAGCGCATTTTTTGTATATCCCAATAAACCAAACACTATTTTTGTAGCATCAAGTTAGCGCCAAAGGTTGGGCTACTACGATATGCCGGAAAGTTATACAAAGCCAATAAGGCTATAGCGGTAGCTAAGAGGAGTAGCAAGCTCCCAACACAGATACATTACTTTGCCACTAACAAGCACAGCGTTTTTACTCAAAAGATAAACAATATTGCTAAGCAGTTTGGATTAGACCTAAGTGGAGCTTGGAACAAACAGTTACTACCACACTTGGGTAGACATCCAAATAAATATCATGAATTTGTCTTACAGGGAATGCAACGTGCTGCTTCAGAAGCAGGAGGTAGTCAAGCTAAGTTTTTAAAATTGTTTGACCTATATGTGAAACAACCAATTATCAATAATCCACAATTATTAAGAAAAGCAGGATGGCAGTAGATAATAAATATTATTTTTTTAGTCCTAAGCATAAGTCTGATGTTACCAGCGCATATGCTCCTGAAGGAACTAAGTTGGATCATGAATTAATCCCAGAAATTGAAAAACTGGATGAAATGCCGTTTGAATTCAATTTAGTTAGATTAAAAGCGACTAAGGATGGGCTCATTCCGAATAACGATTTGTCAGGATTAAACAAAATATGGTTAGATCTTCAACCTAATAGCTTTGCATGGCCTTTAATGTCATTAAAGCTTCAGGCTGTTGTTGAAAATAATTTGACAAAAAAAGAAGGTGTTAAATGGCTTAAAGCTAAGATTAATGGTAATGGGGAAAAGAGGGATTATTTTATTCCAAGATTTATAAATAAGTTGGACGTTCTTGATGAAGAAAAGACAACGTTTGTGCCTGGAACAGATCATATTATAAAACCAAGTTTTAATTTGTCTAAAATTCAAGAGTATGTGATTTTTCATCAACCCTCACCGTTTTGGCAAATAACGTCAAGTATTTACATAAGTGAATCGCTAAAAAAGGCCATACAAAAAGAAAAATTAACTGGTGTCAGTTTTGAAAAAGCATCGGTAGTATAACTGAAATAACTAAAGCTACTCCCAAAATAATGAAGCTAACCTCAGGATCAATAGTACGGATACCTCTTATGCATCACTTAGGTTATACATGCGCAAAGTTCATTGACCTAAAGAAATTTTCTGATTCGGTTACATATCCAGAAATAATTAAAGTTTAT
>JBCCLN010000400.1:0-2646 GCA_039026865.1 Bacteroidota bacterium
CTTCTAATGCGAGCATCTCCAGAGGTAGCTGAGGTGGCATGAATCTTTACGAGGATTTCATTCTCTTTCGGCTGAGGCACAGTTGTTTGTTGGATTTGAAGAACTTCCGGAGAACCATAGTTGGTACAAATAACGGATTTCATTTTTTTGGAGTTCATCTCTCTTTGCTTGTAATGTTGAAAATAAGCTCGATTAATGAGCCATTGACTGTACAAAGAAACGCACGAAATGAACGGCAGTCGTTCTAGTTTTGAAATCCGAACTTTTTATGTTTTCCCCAGAATTCTACTTACTCGTTATTTCTTTCCAATACGCCTTAGGGGTTTTTCCCATCATTTTCTTAAAAAAAGTATTAAAAACAGTTTTTGAATTAAAGCCCGACGCATATGCTACTCCTAAGATCGTTAGGTGTTTATTTTCAGGGTCGGTGAGATAGGTTTTAAATGTTTCTAGGCGGTAGGTATTTACAAATTCTGAGAAGTTTTTATCAAACCCTTCATTGAGTAGTTGGGACATATAATTGGGGGGTAAGTCGAGCAAGGCCGCTAAATCACGAAGGGTCAAATCAGGGTTGAGGAAGGGTCTTTCTTCCCGCATTAATTTTTCTACTCTTTGTCGGTACTGTTGCAAAGTAGGTTTATCCAAAAGGGATTGTTTGTATTTTCTTTTGGGGGGTTGAAACGTATTTTCCTTTCCTAAAACCGATTGCATCATTTCTTGAAACTTAGGAACGGATCGAAGGGATTTGAGAATTGGGTCTGTAAACAGATAAATGAGCATCGAAAGTTTAATAGAAAATGCTTTTTCAATTAAGCGCAAAGTCTCCTCTTGCCGGTTGTTCATGGCTTGGCATACGATCAGTTTAAGCAGGGCCCTTTCCGTAAAATTGGACGCCATAGCCTTTTCTAACTGAGCAATGCCTTCTTCCATTTTTGAGGTATTACCCAAAGCTGTATATGCGAGCGTAGTGCCACCCAATTTCAATAAGTCTTCATCCCCATCCGATGGATAATTTAAAAAATGGTCTAACGCTGCCTGGGCTTGATTGGCCAAAACCAAGGCTTGTCCTTTGTACAAAGTCGAGGGAACAAAACTTGGGTTAATTTCCAATGCTTTATCGAAAAATGAAATAGCAGCTTTATGCTCTTCTTTACTGTAATGAATAAAGCCCTTTAGATGATAGTTGATAAAATGAAATGGGTCTATTTGAAGTGCCGTCTCGATGTAATTCATTGCTGCTGCAAATTTTTGCTCAGCAACTAAAAAGGATGCCATGGATTGGTAATACTCCACTGTCGGTCGGATTTCAAATGATTTTTGCAGATGTTCATAAGCCCCTTTCAAATCCCAATTAGGGATAAAAGAATCATACGCAAGATGTAACTGACATTCAGGAAGGTTCTCATCCAACGCTAAAGCCTGGTCTAGATAAAGCTTTCCTTTGGCAAAAGCTTCATAAGTAGGTAGGTACCCCATATTGCCTAATAAAGTATACCCAAGATGAATCCCCAGGTATGCTAAACTATATTGGGGTTGTTCTTCAATTAAATTTTCCAGAATAGATATGCCCTTTTCCAACTCAGACTTTGACATCTTTAAAATAAGAAAGCGAGCTTGGAGATACCGCTTATAATTCTCAACGGAGACATCAGGCGCAACCACAAGTTTTTCCGCAATTTCAAAGTGCCCAATATGCTCTCTCAATTTATCTGCTATCAAAAGGCTGATTTCATCTTGAACTTCAAAGACGTCGTCTATCAACCTATCAAATGTTTCTGACCAAAAGTGAAAATCTTCTTTCACATCAATTAGCTGCGCAGTGATACGCATCTTATTTTTTGACAAACGAACGCTTCCTTCCAAAATCGCAGATACATTTAGTGCTTCTCCAATTTCCTTGATGGGAATATTTTTATTTTTAAAATGAAAAGAAGAGGTACGGGACGTAACTTTCAGCCCTTTGATTTTTGCAAGCGCATTAATAATTTCCTCGGTCATTCCATCGGAGAAATATTCATTGTCGGGTACGGCACTTAAATTGACAAAAGGAAGAACAGCAATCGTTTTAGTTGCCTGTTTCCCTTTTCCTTTTAACTCAGAAGCTTTAGGAACTTTTAGTTCTTCATCTTTGATAGCAAAAACTTCTACAGGCTGGGCAATATTTTTTAATTCGAAATAACCTAGTGAAGTAGTTACTATATGCGGGTGGTTTTTAAGCTCGTTGTTTAATTGTCCTGATATCAGAATAGCTCCCTCTACTCCCAAACTCTCAATTCGAGAAGCTAAATTTACACTGTCTCCATAAATCTCTGTGTCATCAAAAGCGATATCCCCCATGTGAATCCCTATACGCAGAGGTACCTTCTTATTTTTATGCAAAATCTTTTGAATGGCAATGGCGCATTCTACGGCCTTTACCCCACTTTGAAAGACACTTAGTGTACCATCTCCAAAATATTGTAGGACTTCACCCTTATGAACCTGATGCTGTTGGGCAAAGACTTCACGGTGAATGGCTCTTATTTTTGCTGCCTTTGCTTCGCTCTGCTGCATCAAACGGGTGTAGCCTATGATGTCGGTAAACATAATGGCTGAAAGTCGGCGAGTCACCTTTTTTATCATATTTGGACTTTTTTAGGGGTGGCC
>JBCCLN010000401.1:0-2642 GCA_039026865.1 Bacteroidota bacterium
CCGGTATATCTTGGGAATCCATGATGAGCTACAGAATAACCTCCTACGATCAAATACCTAACGTTCTCAGCGTTCAATAATTCGACAAACTCTTTGAAGTCTTTGTCTAGATCCATAGTTTGTCAATTATTGGTTTCTCAATAGCTCAAGTGCTTCAATTCGTTCTCTAGAAGATTTCTTAACCCAATATTTAGCATCGAACCCAGAAGTATTTTTATCTACTATTCTTATCACTTTCTCCATTGTAAGATTCGTTTTAAGAGGCCTTTTTCTCTAACGCTATTATCCTTTGCTCATGATCTGAAATGTTCTCAGAAGTGTAGTCAATAAAAAGGTGAAACTCTTCCCTGAAGTCATTTAAGGCTTCATGAAAGCCATCTAACCCTTCTCTCATATAGGAAAGCTTTGCATCCATGACATTTAGCTTTCTATCAATATTCTGCTTAAATTTTCTATATTTTTTATCCATTTTTTGTCTCTTAATTGATACTCTAATGTAATTAAAAAGTATAATAAAACGGTATAATTATTTAATTAATTATACCTTTCTTTTTCGATTCTTTTGATGCTGTTCCTTTTCATCTCGCTCAGCCCATTCTATATAACGGTAGTATGTACCTTTACTTATGCCTAGTTCTTTCTGTATATCTTGAACGGACATTTCAGGCTTATTTCTGAGCATATACAAAGCACTCCATGCTTTTTGTTTACTAGCTTTAGATAACCCTGGCTTACGACCTCCCTTTCTCCCTTTTGCTCTTGCATTGGCTAAGCCAGCTTTCGTTCTCTCTGAAATTAGCTCTCTTTCGAACTCGGAGAAAGAAGCAAACAAATTAAACATTAGCCTACCTTGTGAAGTAGAAGTATCTATGTTATCGTTAAGACTCACAAATTCAACTCCCTTTTCCTTGAAGCCATTGACTGTGTTAACAAGATGTCTTAACGACCTTCCAAGTCTATCAAGCTTCCAAACAATTACCTGATCCCCCGTTCTTAATTGGTTAATCATCTTATCAAGTTCTGGTCGCTCCTTCACAGCACTCTTTTTTTCTTTAAAAATGAGTTCGCAGCCATATTTGTCTAACGCTTCGAGTTGCATTTCCAATTTCTGATCTCTGGTTGAAACACGGGCATATCCTATCTTCATGAAAGTTCGATTAAAGGTTATCTAGTGAAACTAATTAATTATACCAATTAATTATACTTAACAACCTCTATTTCCGCAGAAAATTCGAGTATTGTTTTAACGATCGTTTTTTCGAAAGCCACCGTTTTTCAAACCATTGCAAGTGGTTAAAAAGTAGTATTTAGCTGAGTTGACTTTGATAGACATTGGCCAACATGTCAGGAAGAAATATTTGAGCCTGAAAGGCATAGATTGCCAAGACCGAATGATAGAGGTCAGAAGGCCTGCTGGGAATACTATTGAATAATCTCTGTCACCGATCCACACTTCAACATGCTTGCACCGAAGTAAGGGTTTTTTATTTCTTTTTCATTGGATAGCCAGAAAGCACCTTCGTTGTTATTAGCCATTTGGCAATATTGCACATATACTTTCCCGGAGGATAGTTTGCTGTCCTTAACGAGGGCGGTCATTTGATCACTCAATACGATGAACAGCATGCGCTGCTCATCTATTGTCCTCGCTTTGGCTATATCTCTGGCAGTTTGCTCTGCCTTTTTTCCTAAGGTTGCCCATAACATATTCGCTAATTCTGTAGCAGATATTTTTGCATCTGATGCATTTGATGCTACTAACGCATCTTTTAAAAAAATATAGCTGGTGTATGCTGCTCCAACTTTTTCGTCTTTGAAGGATGGTATGCTTCTTTCATCAACAGGAAGAGGAAGACTTTCATGATCGTGTTTTGAATGAGCTCCAAAACTTGCAAGCGTAAACGTAAAGAGAATTGCGATGATACGTTTCATATGGGGTATTTGTTTCTTACCTCTCACAGATGAAGATAAAAACATTTTGCATAAAAGACTATAAATGTATATCGTAGCAAGTGATCAATTAAGCTTAAATGATCATTTTTCAGGAATGCTACAATTAAACGGATCATCTTTTGAAGAACACGGTCGGTTTGTTTTTTGCGTTTACCAAATTCATCTTATTTTCCCCTTTGAAGTCTACACAATGAAGTGAAAAAATCAATCGCAAGGCCATTTTTCCATATCCAGAAGATTAGTAGACTATCATTTTCTTTATGAAGTTTAGCGATAGCAATAAATACAGCGAGAATAAAAAAATAGGTGGATAAATAGTAAGGACATGCTGGTAACCTCGCTGATTAAAGTATTTCTCTCCCTTTAGTCAATTGATATTTTTTTGAAGCTTTTCTATTCTCCAGTCTAAATACCTTTTACATAATTTTTGTACAACTGGTAAGGATTCAATACGTAGTAGGGGTAGCTACCTATAAATCAACTGCCACAAACCCGTTTACCATATCTTCACTGATCGTATGACTCAGATATAGAAAATCACTGTCGTAAGCCAGAAAACCGTCAAGTTCAAAAATCAATGGAATACAACTTACTCCCATTTTGTCTTCAATAAATATTTGACCAAAACTAAACTCGTCCAGTAATCCAACTTCTTCTCCAATGAAGGGCTCAGAGTTTATTTCCAGACG
>JBCCLN010000402.1:0-2632 GCA_039026865.1 Bacteroidota bacterium
ATTTGGAATTACTACTTTTTTATCGGTATTTGAAAGAAACCTCATTCCAATAATAGGAGAAACAATTCTTAAATCCGTTTCAATAAATTGCAAAGAGAATCCTAATTCCAAGCTTGAAAAGTTAAACCCTTCCTTGACTTTTTGCTCAGGATAAAAAACGTAGTAGGGTGAGGTTAACTCTATTCGCCATTGATTGAAATTACCAAAATCAAGATAGGGATTATTTGATTGCTCAATGTAAATCGCATTAAGATTGAAGCCAAACCGATCATTTATGAGGGTCAAATAAGATGCATTCAAGACTTTTGTTGGCAATACCCTTTGAGCACTCTCAGGAATACCCAAATAACCTCTGGTCAGGTTTCTTGTAGAGTATCCAATTCTAAGAATTGATTCCTGAATTTTTTTATGATACAGGAGTCCAAAACCAAAATCAATGTTATCAGCATCGAAAACGTCTTGATTGGAAATGGTGGGATCACTTACAAAACGATTATACGAAAAAGGCCCAATATTCTGACTGAGCTGATTGGCTATTATTTGATTGTCAAAAATGAAGTTATTGGGATCAGTTAGAGATGAGTAATTATAATTGACCAGAAAGTTAAAAGCTAAAAAATCGACTGCAGAATTACGACTACAAGATTTTGTATTATTGATTGGAGCTAAAAACTCCCTTGCCTCAATACTTAATGAGCTACTGCTTTTTTTGTTTTTCTTACCAGATGACTGCTTTTTACCTTTTTTTGAAGTGTTATATTTAGTCACTAATCTGCCCCCCGCATTAACCTCCAATGTCCCGTACTTATACTTTGTAGTGTTAACCCGGTCCAGTTCGAGTGTTACTTCATTATAAATAAATGAACCACCTACGGTAAATTGAAAGTTTGATTGAAGGTCTACAAACTTCTTATCGTAACCTAAGACGCTATTCCAGCTATCCAACATGCTTGCATCTCTTGGGCGAAAGGAGCTAAAAATGGTGTATGCCCGATCTCTTTCAGTATCTCCGGTATAGGCAGGATTGAAGATCGGTAAATCAAGGTTTTGATAGGGCATCTGAAACAACGATGTTAATTGGCCAAATGATTCAACATGGGCCAATAAGATCAATACGGGAATGCAATAGTGGATAAAAGAATACTTTTTTATAGCTACCTGCTTCATTTTTACTGAGTGACTAATTGAACATAACCTGATTTTGCTTGCGGATCAGCGTTACAGCATTTTACATCTACAGTGTAGTAATACGTATCCCTTTTCTTTTCTCCATTGTAAGTACCATCCCAGAATGCGCTTTCTTGCCATCGGTCAGGGTCAATCACATCAACGCATCCTTTTATGCACTCCATTGATGAATTTATATCATTTCTTTTCATGGATAAGTCATGAACAAGATGTTCACTCAAGGTAAAAACCTTTAAGTTAACTTCTGTAATGTTATCAAGATCCAAAGGGTTAAACCGAACTTTAAAAACATCATTTAACCCGTTGTTATCCGGTGAAAAAGCGGTGGGCATTGCAAATTCGCAACCGAAGAAACCTGGCACATCAAATGTTTCTTCCCATTCACTTGAACATACATCATCCTCTACTTTCAACCTGAAACTTACTTCTTTATTCTTTCCAACCTCTCTTTGGATTTGTGTTAAAGCTTCGGGAATTTGATAGGCATCGGATACAAATTGATCGTCAATATACCATATAAACCTACCATCGTCTCTGCTTGGATTGGTAGTGTTGTTCAGTGGATTGATAAACACTCCCCCGCAAATCGGAGTCTCCGTTAAAGTAACTACCGGATTCGGGATAGTAGTGATCACCTTTAACGGCATTTCACTTGTGTTTGAACATTCTTCTAGCAAAATACCCTCTAATCTTACGGTATAGTCATCCCCTTGAGGTAAAGATGTGTTCACCAGACTGTCGCCGGAGGTTAACGTTTTAATACTATTATTCTTAGAATCAATGAATGACCAGTTAAATTCCGTAGCGCCGGTACTGTTGTTAATTAAAGTAATGGTCGAGTCTTCGCAAACTCTGCTTTCCATTATCTCAAAATTAATTTCTGGCAGTGGACTGATGACCACAGCAGAGGTTTGAGTAGTAGAACATTCCAGGCCATCAAAAAATGAAGTTGCAGTCAGAGACAAGCTAAAACTACCATCGGAAGGAAAGATGTATCGAAAATCGGTAGTAAAGATGCTGTCGCTGGTCTCCAACACTTCCCATTTGTACTCATCCGCTTCAGAAGATTGGTTCTCTATGGTAGCAACGTCTCCTTCACAGAAAATCTGATTAGTCGAAAACATCGCAACCGGAGATGCCTGGATTTCGATACTTTTCTGGACTTCACTGATACATTCGTTGGCTTCTAAAGACATGGTAATGGTATAGCTCCCTTCTTGTGAATAGCTCACACCAGGAGGATCTATGCCTGTAAAGGTGTCCCCGTTTCCAAAATCCCATTCTGTTTGCTGAGAAACATAGGTTCCTGTGTTCTCAATTGACACCTTGTCATCTGAACATGCCTCCGCAGAAGCAAAGAAATCGATGGGCAGGCTTGAGATGACCTTTAGTGGTAAGGTATCATAGACTACCCCATTGCAGGGTAAAATTTCAACTCTTGAAA
>JBCCLN010000403.1:0-2629 GCA_039026865.1 Bacteroidota bacterium
AAGGAAATAATGAAAAAAAAAGAGAGAAGTGAAAAGCTTTTCATCCGTACGTATTCAAAAAGCTAAATATTGCTTAAAAAGTATTCGGAAGCAAACTTAACCCGTGCTTTTAAAGCAAGAAAATTTCAGAAAACCTTTGCAGATTAAGGGAATAAAAAAACAACACGTTCAGGTGACTGTAGTGTAAATTGGATCAAAGTGCGGAATGGCCCTTTATAAAACTATGGAAAACAGGTAAAATGTATGAGGGATGATGATACTAAATGTACCAGTATGATACGTAGCGTCGCTCAGAAAAAGGGCTAAAAGATCGGTTTTGCCTTATTTTAAAAGACGCACTGGCGCGCTTTTGTAAAGCGTGCCTATCTTATTCAGCATTTGTAATGCAACTCGGTTCTTCTAGTTCAAAATATAAAACCCCGTACTACTTTACACCCATCTATCGGCGGAATACACATATTCTTCCACCACCCCATGAAGATAATCGAGCCGATGATCTATTATTTTATTGCTCGTAAGCTCCGCAGGATGAAAGCCATCCTGCCCCAATTTGTAGTTTTCGCCGCGTTCCACGGATAATCTCGTGTATAGGGCTAGCGGATTTTAAATCGCAGAACTGTCAGGTGTTAGATTACGTATTTCATATAAAAACGGTTCGATCTTACATTTAAATCGATAGCTTGGATATCCTTATTCACCAACATTTTTTTACTCCAAGCTAAAATTAATAGTATCTTTCTTCGAAATGGGCTCGTTGTGGTATTCCTTTTCATTTTTCATTCTAACATCTGAATCAGTCTTTGGCCGTTTAAAATGAATAAAATCAAATTTTGCGATCAAATCTGGTTTTCCCGTTTTAGCCTTAGTGTTGAATTTCTTTCTATTCTTAAATAGGAACCATGTAAATAGCGACCAAAAATCAGAATAAGCCAGCATACCTACCTGAACTTCTTCAGGCATTTCAGGCCTTTCCATAACCCTTAATAACACCCATTCCTTTGCATTATCATAGTTATAAAACTGATAGAACGTATTTCCAATACGCGAAATAGCCAGTGTGATCCAACCTGATTTACCTTCAAATACTTTTAATTTACTTTTTCCATTTACAGTATTCTTGGTTTCAAATTCTGCCTGCCCTTTTTTCTTAGCCGAGCCGGTGGATAAAAAAAGCCAGTTTTCCACGCCTTTTTTATCTTTTGCGACATTAGGTCGAGGTGAACGAACCATTAACCCGGCCAGAGAATAACCCCTTTTTGGTGAAGTTGTATTTTTACCTGTGACTTTTATTCTTGTTTTAACGGTAAAATCCCCCCTTATTGTCTTAAAATAGAATGGACCTCTATGAAAATCTCCGTACCACCCTGTAGTGTTAGGTTCGATATGAAAAACACCTTCTTCTTCATTGATTTCAACCTTGTCAGTAAAGTCGGGCCAACCCTCAGTCTCATGATGAGTAAGCCATTTGCTAAGCGTTGTTTTTGAGGTAAAGTCATCATTAAGATTACCTATTTCTTCATTTTGTGCTACCCCTGAGTTGAAAGTCATGATCATTGAGATTATAATTAAACTGAAATGTTTCATGGTGCTGTGCTTTATTCAAGACAAAGAACCTGGTTGTCAGCTTAATTAATTTTCACAATTGTTAAAAACGGACTTTAGTTGCAATTTCTTTTCTGATGCGACTTAATGAAGGCTGTGTTATGCCTAAATAGGAAGATAAGTTTCCCAGAGGAATTCGATTTATCAAATTAGGGTGTTTCTCCATAAAATGAAGATACCTTTCTTTGGCATCTTTATTTAACAGCTCACTACGATTATATAATTTCTCAAGTAGCGCCTCACTCGTGATTTTTTCTACGACTGCATTGAAACCTTCAACTTCTTGAATTAGTCGTTTGAAGGTTGACTTATGAAGGATGGCTATTTCTGCATCGGTCAACGCCTGTATACACTCACCTGACCGTATCTCATTGTTAAATGATTGTAGATCTACTAAAAACTGATCCTCGGCAACAAAGTATCTGGTTATATCATTTCCCTTTCTATCAAAAAAGAAAATTTTAAAGACACCCGTTAGTACAAATCCAATTTGGTTCGATCTTTGGCCGGCTTCCAAAAAAAATCGTTTTTGCGCATTCTTTGATATTTAAACTCTTCGGTAATCTGATTGACGGTATTTGCCGAGACAATATTTAGGGAGTTGAGATAGTCTTTAAATGCTTTCATTTTTCTAATTTTTGGTATGAACAGCCAAAATGAGTAGGCACCCCAGTTGATTATGCCCTAAAATTCCCATTTCGCGCAGTCATATCAAAGGGCTCAGTTCGCCTCTTCATTCCAGCTCTTGTTGAAAAAGCTCACTTAACGTGTACCAAACTGATTAACCGTAGTAAGAACTTTCAATCTAGTAATAGGTTGCACTTGCGTCTGGTTTTTGCAGGTATTGGCACTCTATTGGATTAAGAAGTCAGCAGTCGTATTACGTTTTTAAATTATTTTTTTCTGCCCATTCCGTCCAGGAACCGTCATAGACATATCGGCTTTTTTTGAAGGCTATTTCGCTGGCGAGTAATACGATACAGGCCGTTAGTCCCGACCCGCAGCTAAAGACCAATTTATTTTCAGT
>JBCCLN010000404.1:0-2628 GCA_039026865.1 Bacteroidota bacterium
CGAGGAGGAGTTGATTGCGAGGATCCATGAAGCAACGGGTGATGCTGCGGAGGTAATCATGACGATTGCGTCATCCTTAGCCCCTGTGCCGAAAGTTGGACTGCTAAAATATGCCAGGAATTTATACAAAGCCAATAAGGCAATGGTGGCGGCAAAGAGGGGTAGTAAGCTTCTAAATCAATTCAACAGTGTCGAAAGTTTAATTCAAGGTGCTGGAAAATTCTCTCGTGTAAAAGGTGCTCAACAAGCCTTTATCAAAGGAGACGGTTCATCTATATTCAAAGCGATTTCACAAGGTTCGGTGGGTAGAACAATGAGTGGTGGCTACATATTGAAAGATGGGACAATTCTTCACAATCACCTTTCTACTAAAACAGGTATCTACACGATAGATATTCATAGATCATCCGGGCAAATCTTTAAAATAAGAGTTACACCATGAGAGAATATACTAGACACATTAACGAATATTCGAATTATTGGCAGGCAGATTTTTCTAAGTTAATTCCTTCTGAAAAATGGGGGAACAAAGATCTGGCAGCAAAATATTTGCGGAAATATTGGTTGGAAGAACAGGAATACCAAAAGGTATGGAAGCCTATACAAGATACAATCTTCAATCAAGGCAAAAACTTACCTGATTTAATTTATCGTCCAGAATTTAACTTGATGGCTTTAAGAGGTGGCTGTTTGTTTGCAAAAGAAGATTTTGAAAAACTTCAAAAAGCAATGCAGGAAGCGGGGGATGATTATTTTGTTATTATTCAACACTCACAAGAATTCACAGAAAATGAGCCTATGTTTAGAATGAAATTCCCAGTAAATACTACTTGGGATGAATTAACCAGTGGAAATTACATATCAGCCATTCTTTTAGAGATGAGCTATAATGAATATTATGTTTTTGGTGAGCATGGAAATTGGGGTAAATACTCTGCCAATGATTACGAGCAACCACTAGATATAATTGGTTTTAAACCTGAATATGAACCTGTTTTTAAAAAGAATTTTGAGCAGCCACCTGAAGAATGGGAAGAATTAAAAGAGTGGTTGCCACCACAGTATAAAGAGATTATTAAATAAACGGAGCCTTGCAAGATTTTAAAGATAATTATAACTGCCGCATCACGCGTTGCAATCCTGCTCTTCCAGTTTTATAAACTGGAAGCGTTATTATAGGATTTACAATCTAAGTCTAATGAATAATGCTAGTGATTTTTTATGGTGTCCGAAAAGGAATATTCGCATGATCAGAATGATACATTCAATGACCATGCTTCGAGATTACAAATCTCGAAGAGCTTGGGGCTAAAATCCAGACTAGAAGAGGTGGAGAAATATTTTTTAAGTCTGGAAATGTTCGGGTTGGCCTACATAATTCTACCGGGGGGGGGGCGGTCCAACACTTCATATAGATAATGCAGGAAAGCTGTTTAAAGTAAGAGTAAACTAATTATGGCACAATTTGATAAGTTACTCGATTATTTTGGACACCCTGATTCTTGGGAAGTATTCCATCTATCAGTTACTAACCGTGGGAGTGGAGACAGAGAAAAAGTACAGAAATATTTAGAAAAATACGGTTTATCAGATACCGCTTATCAAAGTGAATGGCAACAGTTACATAGTTCCATATTTGATTTGGGTAGGCAGTTGCCAGATATGATCTTTAAAAAGGATTTTGAATTTATATCCTTGCTTGGTGGAGTAATGTTTGAGCAGAAAGACTTTGAACAGTTTCAATCTTGTCTCCAACAGATAGGAGAAAGAAATTTTTTGATTGTTCAGGACACCTTCGGGATGCCTTCCGATAATAAAGAGTATGCGCTTAAAATGAAATACCCCTTGAACATTGAATGGGATGAATTAATGAGCGGGAATTTTATATCCACAGCTTTGTTTGAGGCTTCCAAAAGTGATTACTACATATTCGGAGATAGTGGAGAATGGGGAATGTATGTTGCAACTGAATATGTAAATAAAGTAGTAAATCCTGCAGGAACCCCAATACGGATCACTGGCTTTGACCCGAAATATCGAACGATTTTTAGAGATACTTTTGAAATACCGGAAGGCCAGTATTGCGAGAATATTGATTATATATCTGAAGCAGAAAAACCAGATTTAAAAGAGTGGGTTCCTGAAAAATATCGAAAATGAAACAATGAAAGCATACTTACACATTGGGTTCTTACATCAAAGATGATTTTACTGAGCAAATAGAAATTGAAGACCTAAAGTTCTCGGCTATCACATCTCGCAAACGAGTACAAGCCATTGAAGAAAAGAATATAAAAATGAACAGTAATCGAGTCCGAACAAGTAGAAGATTAGACTTATTTAAGTGCAAGAGTTTATGCAGGTGCTAAAGGTCTTTTTGCTATTGAGCTTTTGGATGGATAGTGTTTCCCATTGCAAACTTGTCGCAACTACGGAAAGTCAGGGAGGGGGAAATTTTTGGAACCATTATTCAAGTTCTTTTACGTCTTCGGCGCTCTCTACGGCCACAGCAGGGCTGTCCAATGCCTTCGGCCTGAACACCACACTATTCGGGTCCATCGGGACCTCGGTCTTTTCTTCCTACACATCGTCTCAATTCCTGGGGTCTCCACGGGATTTGGGGAAATC
>JBCCLN010000405.1:0-2620 GCA_039026865.1 Bacteroidota bacterium
CAAAAAAGAACAGCCGTGAGCGCGGCCCGGCACTCATTGGCATAGAGCTCCAACAACAGTCTGACCTGGCTCCGCTAATTGACCGAATGGAGAAGAAAAAATTCCGGTATGAGTATGTGAATGACCAGCCGGATTTGTTTCATTATTTGATTTAGCCTATGTTGTAATATCTTGCGATTCCAAGATTAACCTAATTTCTTCCTTTGATAGCCTGAGATGGTTTCGAGTCAGAACGGATCGGATATCACTGAGAATAGAATCTGATACAATCATATCCGAGTTTGTCAGTTCATTTAATCACAATCAGGTTTTCAAATTTCTCATTCAAAAAATTAAATATTTTATTTGGGAGTGTATTCAGATCCGAGTCTTGCCGAATACATACGGAAATATGTCCCTTGGGAATTGATTTCACAATTTGGAAGAAATTTCCATAGCCAATAATCAAATGGTTAAGCCCTCCACAATCAATATTACCTCGTTGGCTAGCTAGTTTTAATAACGTTGGATTCACAAGCAACTCTTCGTATCTATCTGTTTCTCCCGTAGAACTGTCCGGTGTTTCTTCTTTTTGTTTGTAGACCAGGCTATTGTCAACGTAAATTGCTACATACCGAATATCTGAGAATGCGCTAAAAAGCGCATCTATAATTTTTTCATTATTCATAGTATTTGCCGCTTTGCCTACAACGGTCTGCTAATCTTTTGATTTAACACATACTAGCTATGTTTTATACACCCGTGTAGTAGGCAGTTATTACTGTTTCGGTTTCGGTATCATAAATCAAAAGCCCTTGATTATCTCTATCAAGCTGGGCTAATAATTCCCCCTTATTATTCCAAACCGAGCTTAATCCATTAGCAACAAAATTGTCGCTATAGCCAATAGAATTACACATTAGTATTGGTGTTTGAAATTCCTTAGCTATTGACGGAAAATGCAAGTAAGCTTTGTCCGTCCCTCTATCAGGTTTTGCTACACTGGCAATGTACAAATCAGCATCGTTTTCTTTTGCTTTCGTAAAATGTTCCCGTTGAAGTGTTTCATAACATATTCCAAGAGCTATATTTTTATCTTTAACTTTTAAGAATGGTTGATTATTGCTACTTACGAAGTATCGTAATTCATCAGAATGAAGCAACCTTTTGGAATAAACCGTTCTTTCTTTATTTGGCTGAAAAATCAACATACTGATATTTATTCCATCATCGGCTTTAGTAGGCATTCCAAGCCCAATGGTTATTTTATTTTTATCCGATATGTTTTGGAATGGATTGAAAATACTGTCGTTTATATCAGTTGCAAGTTCAGTTGCTAATTCAGGTTCGTAATTGGTTACTGAGAGTTCAGGAAATATAATCAAGTCAGAATTTAAGTCAATTGCACGCCCAATAAACTCCAAGTGGTTTTCAATGTTCCTCTGGACATTTCCCTTTTCGGATTTTGTCTGTGCAATACAAATTTTCATTTCTTGGGTTGGATTTCCTTTAATTACTCATACACCATGTAAACTCCAGCTAAATTTTCAATTCTCCTTTCAGAACAATTTGAGCTTTACTTTTTATAGTCATACTCTTCTTACTCAATAGTTCAACTTCCATAGATCCAGTTCTTTCTGAACATTGGAAAGAATTCATTTTTGTCTTATTCAATTTCTTCCCCCAATATTTTGCTAAAAAGGTATGTGTTCCTCCTGTTACCGGATCTTCATTTGTTCCACTCCAAGGCCAAAAATACCTGGACTCAAACTCAAATTCCACCTTTGTTGAGAGTGCGGTTACAAGTACTCCGTTAATTTCTTTATGTGACTTTTTTAGCTTGTCAAAATCGGGTCTTAGACCCTTCAATAATTCCGCACTCTGAATTTCAAGCAACAATATTTTGGTTTCAGCATTGTAGACGCTGTTATTTACTTCTTCAATTCCTAGTGCTTCAAGCAATTCAAATGGGGCTTCTTTAGGAACTGTCTCATAAATTGGGAATTCCATTTTTATGAATTCCTCATCACATTCAATTGGTAGTCTCAAATTTTGAATGTTGACAAAACTGATTGAGTTTTCTCCATTTTTTTCGAAAAGAACTTTTGAAGAAGCAAGGGTAGCGTGCCCACACAATGGTATTTCCATTACAGGAGAAAAAAACCGAATGGGATACTCATTATTCTCATTGACTCCTGCAACAAAGGCTGTTTCTGACAACCCTAGTTCTTTTGCGATCGAAAGCATTTCGGAATCAGACAGTTCTTCGTTTAATAGGCATACCCCAGCGGGATTTCCTTTGAAAGGTTGATCGGTAAATGAATCGACAATATATGTTTCTATGTTTTTCATTTTTATTGCTTGGCTCTAATCAGGTGCTAACTCCTAATTAATCCTAGCATATTCCATGTAGTCAGCAGTTTGCTTTGCTATTTCTTCCCCCAGGAGTCTTTCTACCAAATGAAAGGATAGATCAATTCCGGCAGAAATACCACCTGAAGTGTACGTTTTTCCGGCATTCACATATCGTTTTTCGGGCTGTGGTTGACCGGTAGGTACGAGCCTTCTGAGATCCTCATAAACCAAGTGGTGTGTACAATAAGGTTGATGATCCAGTATCCCTGGCTTCCCTAGTAATCGG
>JBCCLN010000406.1:0-2565 GCA_039026865.1 Bacteroidota bacterium
AAACAGAGAACTTTTTTTTTTGTATTTTCTTTCTTTATTTTCAGGTTTTTCTCTTATTTTCTCTGGATTCTATGGGAAACACCAGATTTAACTTTTTCTGTCATGCATTTATAATTATTGTGTATGTCAATGAAATCATTTTTAGGACAATAAGGACCTTCTTTATCGATATACTTACTTTTGGTTACTTTTGGTAGTCTTCGAGCCTATAGCTCTGGCAAGAATCTTTTGATCCACACCACAATCTTCATTAAATCCATAATTCCTGAAGGAGAAATGAATCAGCAGAGAGATTTCATGTCTAATATTGAGTTTGAGTCAACTCTCCTGCACCCTGTATAACCACGGATTTGGGGTTCATCGGGAATTGTTTTAAGGTGCTTATCCAGTGCAGTTTTGAATTTATCAACTGGAACATTTTTCAAGTTTCTAATGCACTTTGGCATTGCATTGAACAGCTTTGCACCTTGTATTGCTAAGGTGCTGTCGCGTAATTTTGAATTATTTGGACCAATGTACTTGGTAACACACATTCGTCCTAGACGCGGGTGTTCTTTTGCTTTGAAGCTATCATTGATGTTTGGTACTATGCTTTCTAGAATTTTCCAAGTGTATATGATCCTATATCGTTCTCTCCTTCTCTGAAGTGAGTATATCTTGAGCTGCATGAGACTTTCCCAGTAATTTTGAGATGTTCCTCTTATTTGCTTTAAAAAAGATTTCTGTATCTCTTCAAGTCTTTGAATAAGGCCGACAGAACCAGGGCTCCATAGAACTGAGCAGTACTCCAGAATTGGGATAACAAGCGATTTATATAGAGTAAGCATAGTATGAGATGAGCGGCAAGTGAAGGTTCGTAATATCCAAGAAATGAGATTTTTTGCTTTTTCAATAGTTGTTTCAATCTGATTTTTGAAGTGACAATCGTTGGACATTAGGACTCCCAAATCTTTAGCAAAATCTTTTTCTTCAATTTTATCTCCTGATGGTGAAGTGTAATAGGTTTCCTTTTTGATTTCATTATTCGAGCCATATCGCAACAATTCAAATTTGGTATCATTCAATTTCATATTGTTAGTGATTGTCCATTGATATAAGATCTGAAGCTCTTGTTGCAGTATTTTGACATCTTCAGCATCTTTTATTGCTTTGGTAGCGCGAGTGTCATCTGCAAAGGACTTTACAATACAGTTTATGACATTTGCATCTATATCTCCGATGAGGATGAGGAAAATCAGGGGTCCAAGTACACTTCCTTGTGGAACACCTGAGATTACCTCCTGTTGGTTTGATTTCACACCATTCACCATTACTGTCTGTTGTCTGTCTCTCAAGAAGGATTTTATCCAATTATAGATTTTACCAGTTATTCCAAGCCTTTTGAATTTTGACAGTACAATTGAATGGTCGACTTTATCAAAAGCTTTTGAGAAGTCTAAATAAATAACATCAACATTGGTCTCCTTGTTGAGTAGATTTAGTATAAGGTCATGTTGCTCAAGTAGCTGACTTAAACATGATCTCCCACTTCTAAAGCCATGCTGATTTGGGTTGAAAAGGTTATTGTCATCCATGTGTTTAACTATTTGACTTCTAATAACTTTCTCAAATAGTTTTATAACATGTGAGGTTAGGGCAACTGGTCTATAATTTGAAGCCAGTGACTTATTTCCGCCTTTGTAGATTGGGGTGATGGTTGATTTCTTCATTTTTGTAGGAACGATTCCTTTTTCAAGGCTTGTTTTCCATAGATGGCACAGTGGGAAAGCCTCTTTGCTGTGCTTTAGAAATATAGCTGGGAAGCCATCTGGACCAGCAGCTGAGGATGGAGATAGCTCATTGATAGCTTTTATTATATCTTCTTCTGTGACTACCATCTCCGAAATTTTGGTTTCTCCTGGATCAAAGGTTTGGGCATCTGGTGACATAGGTTGACTGAATACTTTAGAGTATTGTTTTGAAAGGATGTCAGCCATTTCTTTATTTTTCATTGTGAATTTTCCATTGTTGTCTATTAGTGGTCCAATTTTGGTCTTTACTTTTGCTTTCTTGCGGGCGTATGCAAAGAAATATTTGGAATTCTTTTTTATAGATTCAATTGCTTTATTTTCTGCAAATTGCTTTGAGTCTTTGAAAGATTTTTGCAGCTGTTTCTCAATTTGTAGCAACTCCTCTTTGATTTTTGCCTTTCTGTTTTGTGAGTTACTATGTAATAGCTTTTTTGTAATTTTTCTTCGTTTTTTGGTTAAGGTTCGACGATACCTTTGAAATTTGGACCTTCTTTTGCCTTCGTTTTGTGTTCTGTTTGGTATGTTATCTTTACAGATATTGAAACGCAGGCTGTTGATTGTCTTCACTATTTCATTTGGATCTTCACTAAGTGATTCTTTCCATTTGACATCTTGCAGCTGTTCTTTTATGTTATCCCAGTCTATTTCGTCAGCAAAGAAGTTCAGGGTGTCAAATCCTGTGCGGGGCTCTGTTCGTTCATCTTCATAAGAGACAGTATTAACATTTAAACAGGTTTCCACAAGAACAATCTGGTGGTGTGATGTGCTTTGCAGG
>JBCCLN010000407.1:0-2554 GCA_039026865.1 Bacteroidota bacterium
TCCCTTTTCCTACCTTGATAAACGGAAAAGGCGGCAAAGACCGCTATACCTTGTTAGGTAAAGAAATGCTTAGTGACTCCGCTCCTACTTCTTGGCTTTTCGACCAAAGAAATGGTTTTTCGAAGGTGAGAATGGCCGGAAATGCAGTGGATCAAGTGTACTAAAATCGTGCAAAGGTCAGCTCTCTGAGCTCAGATCTGAAAAGAAGGTAGTACCTCATATGTTGCGTCATAGTTTCGCAACTTATTTATTGGAAGCAGGCACAGACCTTCGTTACATTCAAAGTCTTCTTGGACACAGTAGCAGCAAGACCACCGAAATCTATACACATGTGGTTAATAACGTTTTGTCTGGCATCAAAAACCTCTTGGATTTGTAAGATTATATGAGGAATAGAAGGATAAAGTTCCTTGTGTTCTGACGTTAGCGGTCATTCAAAAGGAGAAGAAAAAGAATGGAAAACAAAAAGCTGAAAAAGATATCAGAACAGTCAAAACGTTACCAGTTTATAGCAGAACATCGCGGAGGACCGCTTACAAAAGAGAATCATCGAAAGTTAATGAATTGGGCAAGGGAGTGTGCTGAACATGCCCTGTCACTAATTGACGAAAAAATTGATGAAAAGCTGATATATTCTTTGGATGTAGCCAGAGAATGGGAAAATGATAATGTTCCAACTGGCGTAGCTATGAAAGCTTCATTAGGTGCACATGAAGTAGCAAGGCAATCAGAGAATCAGGTATCAAAAGAAATAGCGCGTGCTATTGGACAAGCGGTTGCAACAGCTCATATGTCAGATCATTCTCTAGGAGGAGCATTTTATGCTCTCAAAGCCGTAAAACTTGCCAATAAGAATGTGGATGAAGAAAGATATTGGCAAATTAAACAATTAAATAACCTACCCTCTGACATTATCAATGTAGTTCAGAGTGTGTGGAAAAAGAAAGAATTGGACAGAAGGATATAAAAATAACGAACCGCTAACATTGTATATGAAATCATAGCATCCTACCGGAATGCTATGCTTCATATACTGAGCGTTAGTAATTACAGTGAGGTTACCTCATAAAATTTCTAACTTGAAAAAGACAATTTCAGCTTTTGTTAAAGCCAATTTTAAAAATCACAACGCAGATGAAATTGCTACTAATTATACTAATCACAACAGTTACAATCAAGTCGTATGGTCAAGTCATGCATTCTGATTCATCAACTTTTGTATTTCTCAAAGGCAAAATAGGTAATACACCAGCTAGTCTATTATTAAATCTCGGAGTATATAGATTTAATTCTAGTAAGTCAATTAATGCAACGTATTATTATGAAAAATATAAAACACCCATTAAACTATTTGGATCAAAACAAAATGACTCATTATTTCTAAAAAGTAAATCTGGAGAACTATTTAAAGGAAAAATAAAGGATCACAGTTTCACCGGTATCTGGAGTCTTAAGGATAGGGAGTTACAATTCAAACTGAATCAAAAAAACCTCGAACCTATCACTATGGTTTATTTAGAACTACCATTTAACCTATTCCGTGAGAACTTCGAACACGTGGCATCTGGAAATTCAATCTTTTTCAGTATCGGGCATGGTCATAATGGATCAATAGCAAACGTTTCTTTTCCTGATGCTACTGTCAATTGGAAGAAAAAATTACCTGGCTATAATCTAAAAATGCTACTCCATGATAATTATCTTTTAATTATTTCCGAGAATAAAATATTAGCATTAAATAAATCTGATGGTACTGAAAAATGGTCTTTGAAGACGCCAATCAGACGAATTCATGACTATGAAACATATAAAAATCAACTTTTACTCCTTTCAGAGGATGAACAAGTATATCAAATTGACTTAGAATTAAGGAAAGTAAAATCCACTGTTACAATTCCACATATATTGTCAAGTTGGAATTCTATTTCACTAATTACTGATGAAAAAAGGAAAGTAATTAATCCTGTAGAAACTCAAAACTTTATAGGCGGAGATTTATTCCAAGGCTATGGCAACCATATTAGCCTGAGGGAAACCATAGGTTTTCAGTTTAAAGACAAATACCAGGGTTTTTCAACAGTCGTGGATGAAAATTTAAATATCATTTACCATACGAAGAATGACAGAGACAACTCTGTAAAAGTTATTAATGATGATATTTTGATTTTTGGCAATTCTGTCGAGTTGATTAAAGCTAATGATACGAATGTGAAAATATGGAATATCCCCGCATTTGATGTATCAAATGTTTTCAGACATAAAAACAGAATTCTTATTGAATCAAGATACAATTTTCTTTTGGTTGACATCAATTCCGGAGAATTAATTCAGCAATACCAACAATTTAAATCAGTCAACGGTCGTATAACCCCAATAGAATTAAACCCTGCACTCGTATTGGATGATTATATTGCGATACCAATAGTCCAAAATTCAAAATCTTCTATAGTCTTAATTGATAAAGTCGAGTAGGCCAAGAGACTGATTGACCAGTCTCTAGCCTCTCACAGAACCGTACGTGACAGTCTCCTGTCATACGGCTCTTCACAATCAA
>JBCCLN010000408.1:0-2545 GCA_039026865.1 Bacteroidota bacterium
GGGCATACCACTGAACATATATGGGTTCCAAAGTGCCTCTTCTCCAGTTTTGGTCCGATAGTATTTTAGCTGCTGGTTTCCTCCCGTGCCCTGTAGAATATCATGCTGATTTATTTTCTTTCCGCTTAAAAAAGTTGGATAATGCACCATTAAGGTGATTAATAGGAATGTCAAGATCATTAAGCCGTGGATGAGTAGGTTTTTTCTCAAGAGGGAAGTCATTTTGGTAGCTTAATTTTTAAAAACCTTTCAAAGGTAGAGTGAATAAGATTATTTATATCCGCAGAAATTCTAAATCGGTAAACAAGAACTACAAATACCCCAGTTATGAGCATTGACCTGATTCCTATATTGATTAAAGGATGAAAAGCCGGTTTGAAAAAGAAAGCCAAGGCAAAAGTTGCTCCGCTGACAATAAATAAGAAAAGGTGCGAATTGATTAGCGGAGATATCTTGAAATGATATTGCACAAAACCAGTCTTCAATGCGGTATGAAATATCATTGTAATGACGTAGCTAAACCCAGCGCCATTAATTCCCCAAATTGGTATTAGAAAATAATTTAAGATAACAAGCATGAATGCCGCTAGAACTTGGAAATAGAGGTTGTATTTATATAAATGCGAAAAATTGATGATTTCGCCCGAAAAAGATGAGATCATTAATGTTAGTTTAGCAAGACATACAAAAACGGCGACCCAAAAACCTGCTTGAAAAGCTGAGCCTTTCGGTATAAAGTCAAATAAGTCTTGAAGATTGGTTATTATTCCGATAGTAAAAAGTATACCTATAATAGACATGGTAATGGAACTTCGCTGATAAATAGCCTTTATTGCTTGGCTATCATTTTCTTTTGAGGCTTTTGATATTAACGGTATTAAAACTTTTGCCATATTACGTTTTGGCATTTCAACCACTACACCAATAAAAAAACAAGTGGTGAAAATACCAGTCATATCTGAACCTAAAACTGCAGTGATTTGATCATAAGAGATGTTATTGATTACGGCAAAACTTCCTGCTAACATCATTGAGTAAACTCCAAATTCGAATAATTTCTTTTTCCAACTAGTATTTATCGATTCTAACCGAAAGTCAAAATGAAATGCATGCCGGATAATAAGTTGAAAAAATAAGACCACAAAAGACGAGAAGTAAACAATCCCCAAACCAATTACAGCCTTATCAAAATTCCACCAGGTCAACGAATAACCAATGACTAAAAAAAATGATCCCAGACGAAGATAAATGTCTCTTAAAAAAGAAGGCACCACAACCCTAAGCACACTTCTGCTATAATTAAAAAACAAATCAAAAAAACTGTTAGAGACTATAACAATCCCAGTGACAAATAAAAAGTCGATGTATATAGGCGCGGTATCTACATAACGTAGTGCAATTGAATCCTTCAATAAATAGCCCACCAGTAGTATGATTCCATTTCCAATCACACAAACGAGGAAAAGAAAGGAAAATAGGCGATGCTTCTTTTCTTCATCAAATGACGGAAAATACTTCATGTACGAGCTTCCTGCACCAAAAGAGGAAATAGGAGAAACCATCATAGCATTCGCAGTGATCAATGTGAATAGTCCGATCTGTTCCAAAGAAAAATACGCTGCTCTGAAGTAGAGCGTATTGACATAGCCCAATACTACTCCCAAATAAGCAATGAAAGTACCCCAGAAACTTTGTTTGATTACTACTCCCAAGAGACTAACTAAAAAACCATAACTTAACGGATAATATAAGTACCATTATCAATAAAATCATTCTAATAAGTTGATCACTTTTCCCTACTGACCATCGGCTACCTATCCACCCTCCGACAGAATTGCCCGAAGCCAGAGTAAGTCCATACTCCCAACGTATCTTATTTTCCAAGTAAAATACGGTAACCGCGGCTAAGGTATAAGAGAGAATCACAAATACTTTGATACTGTTGGTTCTAGCCATATCTAGTCTATGAACAGTTGTTAAAGCAGCGATGATTAAAAACCCGATCCCTGCTTGGATAAATCCACCATAGATGCCTAGAAGAAAGAAAATTAGCACACTTACCCATATCTTTTTGCGAGATAAAACCGCTTCGGTAGCCTTTTCGAGATTAGGTTTCAAAATAGTAATACCCATCACAGTCATCATTACTACTGCTAAAATCCGATTAAAATACTGATCACTTATATCAACTGCTATTTTTGAGCCTATGATAGCTCCTAGTACTGCCGGTATAGCAACCCATATTGCAAATGGGAAAACATAAACACCTTTGCTTCTGTAACCTGCAACAGAAAAGATGTTTTGAATAAAAATAGCCACTCGATTACTCCCGTTGGCCTCAGCGGAAGGTAATCCCATAAAAATTAAGAGCGGCATAATCACTAATGACCCTCCTCCCGCAATGGAATTGATAAAACCTGCAAAAGCGCCTGCAAATACCAATAAGATTCCTTCGGTTAAATCCATTTAAAGTTTATGATCTGTTTGCCTGCAATCTAATGGATCGCTACATTCTGCAAGAAGTTCCATTTGAGTTTTATTAAGA
>JBCCLN010000409.1:0-2510 GCA_039026865.1 Bacteroidota bacterium
ACGAAAGAGACTGTTTCAAATAAGGTTTGCTGAGCAATATGTTTTTTATTACTACCCAGCACCTTGCGAACGCCCACTTCTTTTGCTCGCTGGCCCGCCTGTGCAGTCACCATATTGATAAAATTGAAACAGCCTACACTTAAAATAATCAGACCTATTGCACTAAACAGTACGATCGTTTCAATATCGTTGTGTGAGCTCCACTCTCCAATATCTTTTGGTTCAGAAAGGTGCAGGTTCGTCAGTTTCTGAAGAGACGTTTCCCATAATTTAGGTCGGTCGGGTGCATAATTATTGGAGACAGCTTCTTGAGCTACTTTAAGCACTTCTTCAGATTTTCCCGGCTTAATTTTTACATACGCACTGGTAAACATGTTTTGCCAGTCTGTCATCCAGCCACCAGCCCACATCGTCTTATAGCAAGTTTCTATGTTCGAAAGAAGATCAAGCTGAAAGCTAGTGTTGGAAGGAAAATCTTCGAAAACACCAATTACCTCTAATGTGGCTTCATATTCACCATTAAAAGTTATCGTTTGTCCTAAGGGGTTTTTGCTCGCAAAATACTTCTGAGAAGTACTTTCGTTGAGCATTATTGTGTAGGGCCTTTTCAAGTCCTCTGCACTGCCATAAAGGATTTTTAAATTAAATAGGTCAAAGAAACCAGGGTCAACCCAACCAACCCTCGCCTCATTGAAAGACTGTTTGGTAGCCGTTAAGGTCATAGGTATTGCCCGCCGATACTTAAATATGCGAGTGCCATCTTCCACAGCCTCCATCGTTTCTAACAGACGGGGTACTAACCCTACAGGTGCAAATGCATAGCTTCTTCCTGAATTATTACTTAAATGACTGATTCTGTATATGTTATCTGCATCATCATAAACCTGATCATATGTGAGTTCTTTATTCAAATAGAGGTAGATAAGTCCTGCACAGGTCAGACTTAGCGTAAGGCTTACAATAGAGATTGAGCTATATACCTTCGATTTCTTGATGGTTCGAAAGAGTATTTTGCCATACTGCGCAAGCATTGACCAGCTAAGTCCGAGCGAGGTCTCCTTGTATTTTTCCATAATTCCAATATTTCTTTTATTAAATGAGAGTAGTACTTCTTTATAGAAGCTGATTTTTGCTTTTGTTGAATTTTGTATGTATCGGTGATGATAAGCCTCTGATAGATCGCCTTCAATCTCATCTATTAGTTCATCTTTACAAAACCAACGCAAAAATCGGAGCGGTAATCGAGGTAATTGATCTTCACTCATTCCAAGTTCATCTTAGGAACCAGCGTCCATAGCGCCTCTCTTTGATGTCTCAATTCATGAATTACTTGATAGCCGGCATTGGTTATATTGTATATCCGTTTTTTCCTTCCACCTCTCTCCTTCGTGGGTGCCGATTCATGAGATTTCAATAGTCCCTTGTCTTCAAGCCGCTTCAGTACCGTGTGTATAGCAGGAATAGAAATTTCATTTTTTGTTCGTTCAGTATACTCATTTGCTATTGAAACTGCATATGCATCGTCCTTTAATACTGCGGCCAACAACATGACTATTTCCTCAAGACTCCCTATTTTATACATATATTTAATTAACTTTTGTATAAAACGAAATCTCAATTAAAAGGTTGAAACAAAAATTCTGTAATAAATAGCTATAAGCATGGATATGTGTGGTTGAAAAAGTGCTTTTATGCCGTTTTAAGATCTTTTTTTGCGGAATCCTCCAAAAACGCTAACGTCTTTCAGATGGATTTGCATCGTTGAAATAACATCCAAAACTTTTCTGTAAGCAGGTTTTTTCCAAGATCAATGTCAAGGAATTCAAGATAATTCTTTCTTTCTTAATCCGAAAAATTCGGGTGTTATTCATTGAGATGAGGTAACACGTTGAATAAGAGATAATTGATTTCGAATGGGATGCCAACATCTTTCCCCAAATTTGAGGAATCAAAAATCATTCAGTATGAATATTAAACTACGGTAAATCAATTACTTGAATCAAACCGCCACTATTTGTGGTGAATAATGCGGGTTAATCTGATCTTATTGAGCTTATTCGCTTCGGCTCATACCTCCTTGACAATTAGGATCATCAGGAGGGCAATCACCTAAAGAATCATTGTATAGTAGAATCGGATTGAAAAATGCGTAATTTGTATGACGTTAAATGATAAAACTTGGACGCATAAGGATCAATTTGCCACCAGCCTAATCATCCCCACGGGTCATAAGTCCGATGCCTCGTTTCATCAAGGTTGAAGCTAAAATCCTCTAATCGTTCAGCTCCTTCATTGTAGAGGAATACATTCTTTGTTGAAGCTGTTCTTTGGTACTGATCAAATCTTCCACCATAGGGATAATATGCTTGAACTTGTACCACATTCGGCTTGCCATGATACACCGCAAAGTCATCCCAATGAATGGCTACTTCCTCTGCGTTTTCATTACTTAGGTAAGCCAGGATGTAGCCTTCACGATCTGCAATGATGTCGTTCAGACTGATGGTCTG
>JBCCLN010000410.1:0-2483 GCA_039026865.1 Bacteroidota bacterium
AAGCATCAAAAAATATGGTTGATTGTTCTAGTAATACTGGGCATCATGATGAGTTGGGGCAAGAACTTTTCAGCGTTTAATAATTTTCTATTTGATTATCTTCCTGGATACAACAAGTTCCGTTCTGTCACTTTTACGATTATTATTTCCATTTTCGCGTTGAATCTGTTAGGAGCTTTAGGTCTAGAAAAGCTTTTGTCAATGAAATGGAATAAAGAAACTAGAAAAAAGATATTCCTGACTTTTGGAATTGGTGGAGGATTTCTCACCCTTCTGCTCGTTTGCTCAGGCGCTTTAAATTACAGAGGAGTTATAGACACACAACTCCCAGATTGGTTTGCAAATGCCCTTCGTGAAGACAGGCAATCGCTGTTGATAAGGGATACTATGAGAGCCTTATTATTTGGTTTAGGTTTTGGTCTGTCTATTTGGTTTTTTTTTAAGAAAAACATAAAGGCTCATCAAGTGCTAATAGTACTCCTTGCTCTTGTATTTGTTGACAATTTAGCCCTTACTAAACGCTTTCTAGGAGAGGAGAAGTTTGTAAGAAGTCCTATTGAGGATTACTTCAAAATGAATGAAGCAGACCAGGTACTTTTATCTTTTACCCAAGATGGAGATCGGGTTTTGAACCTCCAAAATCCTTTTAATGAAAACCGAACCTCATATACTCATGCTTCTTTAGGTGGATATCATGGCGCTAAAATCAGAAGGTATCAAGACTTAATTGAACACTGCTTAGAAAGTGAGATTCAAAGAGCTATCCAAAAAATCCAATCTCAGTCACTGGATTTTTCAGACCTCCACATATTAAATATGTTAAATGCATCCTATTTTTATGCTGGCGAGCAACAAAATGGTGTTTTCAAGAACAGTAGTGCAAATGGCGCCGCATGGATTGCAAGCGAGATCATCCCTGTTAATTCACCAGATGAGGAAATAGATAAAGTATGCCAGATCAATACAAAAACCCAAGCAGTAATTGATCAAAGTAAGTTTTCTATAACAGAAACCAATGGGATTGGATCTATTATATTAATAGAAAAAACCCCAAACAGACTGGTTTATGAGTCTAGTGTTAATGGTGGAGCAGCAACAGGAGTCTTTTCAGAAATCTATTACCCCAAAGGTTGGAGTGCTACTATTGATGGGAAAGATAAGGATATACTTAGAGCTAATTATGTGCTTAGAGCCTTAGAAATTCCAGAGGGTAAGCACGAGATTGTCTTTGAATTCAAACCCAAAGTGTATGCTAATGGAAATACGATTATGCTAGTTAGTTCTATTTTGGTTCTGGTTGGATGTGTTGGGGGTGTTTATTTTGAGTTAAGACAATAATTCATGCCATATCCGAATTTAGTGTTGATTGGACCTCCTAAAAGTGGCACTACTTCTGTATTTAATTGGTTATCTGAGCATTCTGAAGTTTGTACATCTAGAATTAAAGAAACTTACCATTTTTTTCAGAGAGATGAAGAAGAAAATGGAATAAAAAAATTTACTCAAGAAGATTTTAATAAATATCAAATTTATTTTGAAGAATGTCCTAATTGCTCAAAATGTGTTATTGAGGCAACTCCTGAGTATCTTTATTCAGAGAGTGCTATAGGAGCATTTCAACAGATAAAGAAACCAATCAAGTTTCTTTTCATCTATCGGGATCCTGCCGAGCGTATGTTTTCTGATTATCAGTTTCACAGATATAAAACCAAACGTTTCAAAGGAACTTTCGAGGAATATATCGGCTATAATGAGGGGAATTTTGAAAGTAAAAAAATGAAACTTGGTGAATACCAAAAATATTTAAGAAAGTGGATCGATGCGTTTGGAAGCGACAAAATATTAAAAATGAACTTTGATGATTTGAAGAAAAATCCAAGAGGTTTTATGAAAGAACTTGCAAGAAAAATCAATATAGACCCTATGCAGTTTGAAAAGCTGGATTTTCATCAAAAGAACAAAACGGTAAAAATTAAAAATCGTGCTTTGCATTTAGCTCTGCTAAAACTAGCAGAGAATACCCCCAAGCCTTTAATAAATATTCTTAGTCCCATTTATTATAAACTAAATAGCGGAACAGTACCTGAAATCACAGCGAATGAAAGAAATTTGAAACAAAAATTAAAAAAATACTATAAAGCGATTAATACAAATCCTCTGAATTCCATTTCATAGAAAGCATCGGTCAAAATATTCATAGTAATGATCACCAAAAGAAAACTAAAAGATCTTTCTCTACTTTTTACACTAAGTCAAAAGGAAAGGGAATTAATATTTTCTATTATTGAACAAAAACTTACTTACCTCTCTATCGGCAGATTAAAAAAAATTGCAAGAACATGTGAAGATATTAAAAAGAAAAGAATCTCAGGGATCTTTATTGAAGCTGGTTGTGCTTTAGGAGGATCATCAATACTTATCTCGAAACTAAAACCACAAGCATCAGCTTTACATGTATATGATGCTTTTGATATGATACCACC
>JBCCLN010000411.1:0-2429 GCA_039026865.1 Bacteroidota bacterium
GCACGATAACTCAAACTTATCAATGTATTTTGTTTTAGGGAAAAACCCTTTTTTTGGATGACTGCATTATTCACCACAAATAGTAGCGAGTTGATTCAAGTAATTGATTTACAGCAGTTTAATATGCATACTGAATGATTTTTGATTACTCAAATTTGGGGAAGGATTTTAGCATCTCATTTGAAATCAATGACCTCCTATTCAATGCATTACCTCATCTCAATGAATAACACCCGAATTTTTCGAGCTAAATCTTTCTTCACACTTTCCCAATGTTAATACCAAGCACCTAAAGCGTACTCTGATTCACCATGCCCTTTCAGATATTACTCCGCCTCAATCGTAGCATGTGAAAGAATTTTCTTTCCGGGCTTTCTCTTCTAGGTACACCTCGAACTAGCAGAGGAAGTTTATTTGGCCTAAGAAACTTTATTTTCAAAAGCCTCTTCATTCACTAAGATTTTATCAGGTTTCCAATAGCCTTTCATTAGATTTTTTTTAGTTAGACTATTTCTTTAACATTTCAATTAGACCACTAACTACTCTATCCTGAATATCTTCAGGTAATCGACCACCCTTATTTACTAATCGTTTTTTATGTATTGATCGGATGTGATCTAATGCTATCATTCCATCCTTACCTCCGAAACTCATAGAGATTCTAGTTGGATAGCTTTTACTTGTCGAAGTAAGTGGGCAAACCAAAACTGTACGTAAGTTTCTATTCATCACATCTGGAGAAACAATTACAACAGGTCTAGTTTTCTTCATTTCGCTTCCCATGGTTGGATCAAGATTCGCCCAATAAATGTCAAATCTTACCATTCCCATTCCTTGGTATCAAAATCCTCAGTTACTGATAGGAAATCTGAAAAATCGTCATCTTCACCGGGTTCTGAATTTGCTTCGAGGAATTTCGCCTCCCAACCTACTCTTGATTCTGAAACAGGTTTAATAAGAATACCATCTTCTGTATCAATCAATTCTAATTCACGGTCTAGATCATATTTGTCTATTACCGCCTTTGGTAATCTTAACCCTTTGGAATTCCCTATCTGTATTAGCTTAACTATCATGTGAATAAAGATAGGTAATTACATTGTAATAACAAATAGAAAATTAGCTATTCGTTTTGTGATACTTCGGTATCGTTAATTGCAATTTGCTAACCAAATAATACCAGGACCTACTCTTCATCCTTCTCGGCGTGAGCATTTCTTTCTTTAGCTATATTCATCTGTTTCGTGGACCTAGGAGTCAAAACCAATTACCCCGTAGTTTTCGGCACTTAGCATTTCGTTTACTTGTTAAAAAATTTTGGATCGAATCCTTCACCTACCCATTGAATTACTTCTTGATGTTTTGGAGATTTCGTATCTTCTAATGTGTTTATTGTTTCATAATACCCAAATATTCCACCACAGTCTTCGGGAGGTCCAGCGTTTTCACCATCGATACAATAAGTAAAAAATTAATTTCTTTATTCTCCTCAATTTTTCAATCAGAACTACATGTTCCCAAAAATCACCCATATCGTAGTTATATCTCATTTGGTGCTCTGTTGTTTTCAAAAACTGACCAAGTTTTGCTGATTTAAGATCATCTAAGTGTTCATCATTGCTTTTATACTTATCACTAATTACAAATTAATGTTGTTTAGCCATCTTCATATTTTTTCCAATAGAATAGTTCCACGTATTGTAAATAGAGTTCTTAAAAAAAAGACCAAAACTGGAAATTAGCACGGTTTAATATTGATTCATCCATCTAAATTAACCTTGAACACTACAGAAAGAGAAATACCAAAACAAGGAAAATGTACGTTAAAAGAGTTTCTTTTAGAATTGGAGTTGAGAAGATATTCGATAAACACTGCAAGATCTTATGTTACCCACTTTGAGTTTTTAATCAATAATTATGTCAACTCTATGAATCTAATGGCAGTCGAAGAAAATAGCATCAACTCTTACTTCTATTAGAACTTGAGGAACTCTACATGACAATGGATCGGGAAACTGATTTCAACCAATACATTAGAGATAAGGTGAAATCGGCAATTATTGACAAGAACTTTTACAAGAAGTTTGGATGATGAATAGAAAACTTGCCCTAACCTATGCTATGAATGAATAGGGTTTTATCAGTCAGAATATTATAGTGGGGTTGGAAAATCCGCCACAATTAATAATTTTGTAGAAAGGCGTGGCTTTGAGGAGTTTGGGAGATTAATTCATTCTAACCCCCACTCATCAGATCCAGACGCAGTACGTCATCGGTGCGTTGATCAAGGATTACCAGAAGCTCCCATATTTATCCTAACTTTGAAATAAAATGAATGGGAGATTATGACAAAATCATTAAAGAGAACATTGAAGCTGTCTTTCTCCCTCTTCTTGAAAAGTTCACAGGTATCAAAATTGTCGAATCAA
>JBCCLN010000412.1:0-2425 GCA_039026865.1 Bacteroidota bacterium
AAGTGCTGGCTTTCCTTACCAATCCTGCGATCCCCTATGACAACAATCAGGCAGAAAGGGATTTGCGAATGATTAAAACACGGCAGAAGATCTCCGGTTGCTTTAGAAGCACTCAAGCGGGTGAGGCTTTTGCCACCATTAGAAGTTTTGTGTCTACCCTGAAAAAACAGCGCACCAATCTCCTCGATGGATTCAACCTATTATTTCAATCCCCAGAATATCTCTTGGAACAGCTCAATATGGCTGAATAGTAACGAATAACCTTCAGCATAAGCAGAATACTGAATTTCAAGGCATTACCCAATCAAATTTATTACACCGTTTATCTAGTTTTAAGTCGTTATACTTCACGTTTTGCGCGCGTGACGTATACACATTTACTGTGCTATGTTTTCCTAATGAGTAATGACTATTAAATCATTATTTTCTATTTCTAGTCTGTTCAATAAGGTTTTTGTAGAATATGTTACATTTCCACAGCATAATGTGCTTTTTCTTTCGTCCAATTCAAAATTTAAGGTGTCAGCCAATGAATCTGAAAAAAATATGTAATAAGTATTATAATTCTCGTAGAGCTCGAAAGAAATTGTTCCGTTTTCTTCTTGTTTCCTTATATATTGATAAGTGTCATTTCCAGCTTTAATTTTTACACTATCTGGATTATAAATCGCTTGATCTCCAAATAAAAGATTTGTTCCACTTGAATTAGTGTACTTAATATTTTTTGTTGTTAAGTCTAAACAATCATTGCAACTTACATCACAATTCAAACAAGCGATCATGATCGTTAACAATAGAATAAGTGTTCTACATATTTTCTTCATTTCTAAATATCTTTTCTTTTATTTATGAATTCGATTAAATCTTGACTAAAAAGAAATCAGTCACTGAATACTTGGTCTTTATTTTTGTGGCGATCTAAGATTCAATGAACCGCTGTTTACCAAGTCCTTACTTATGGTGGTGTGGGAGGCTCACTATGAGCTTTATAGCTCTTGTCTTTTTGGGAAAATAAATAAGTTATGTCAAAATTATCGATAGGTGTATTTGGTTTGATATTTTAGTTGGAATGCTAAATTCAGTTTAAAAATTGATATAAAAATCGATTTTATTATTGACACTATCTTTTTTCATTTCGTTGGTAATCTGCTATTTAGTTTGACTGAAGTAGGCACTTAGTAAATACGAAAAATGGGGTTAGCTTGCATATGAGCGCATTTGGATTTAGAAATCTGCTGATTCGTTGTGTTTGCTTTATCTGAATGATCCATTTCTTTGTTTGCAGCCCGCTAGAACTATTTATTAAAAGCTTAATTTAATAGTTTGATTTGATTTTGCTAAGTCATCAATAAAATTTTCCAAGCGTCAGATTCTTTGTGTTATTATACTCAAACTTCCAAAGTCCTATCTAAACGAATAACTTATAAGTCAATCGAGAATTTCTAATTTCCATCGAGAGTTGCTAAACCATAGGCAATGGTCTTAACCTGCATTTCAAGACATTGCATCGCTAAGGTGACTATGTAACATAGAAACTCACGTTAAAATAGCTAACTAAAAGTGCTGATCATCTTGGATCTGTGCGATAGAAAAATTATTGAATGGTCATTGAGTAGGAAAAATGACCACAGAGGTGACCATTCTGACGACATGGAAAATGGTGATCCTTAATAGGTCAATGATTGGTCAATCGTTGATCTTTCACGCTGATAGAGGGGTAGAATATGCCTCTAAGGTTTTTAAGAACGAATTGAAAAAATAGGATGTGAAACAATCTATGAGTAGGAAAGGTAACTGCTGGGACAATGCGGTGGCAGAAAGCTATTTCAAGATGCTCAAATCAGAAAGGGTCAACCACCATTGTTTCATCAGCATCCTTCAAGCCAAAACAGAGGTTTTTGAGTTGATTAAAGTAGGGTATAACCGAAAAAGAAAACATTCGGTTCTGGGATACAAAACACCAGAGCAATACAGTAAAATCAATTATTCAAAATGTGCTTAACCTATTGTCCAGTTTTTTATTGCAAGTTCAATGCAATTATATGAGCGTAGGGGTAGCTTTCTCCACTAAGGGCACTCGAGTAATCCTAAATGTTTGCTGTCCCTTCGGTACATTGGGAAGAGCGG
Organism: Bacteroidota bacterium; assembly: GCA_039026865.1. Taxonomy (GTDB): domain Bacteria; phylum Bacteroidota; class Bacteroidia; order Cytophagales; family Cyclobacteriaceae; genus Ekhidna. The sequence continues at coordinate 2,128 of JBCCLN010000412.1, forward strand.
GAAATAATGTATCTTTAAACAATGGACACACTTAAAGTCGCAAAGCGACTTCAAAAGAAAGGACTCTCTCAACAAGTAGCGGAAGAACTTTCCGAGATATTACAGGACTACGCTTCTTCAGACCTTGCCTCCAAGCAAGACCTGAAAACGCTGGAATATGCTCTCAAAGCAGACCTTGAGGAAACCAAATCGGAGCTACAAAAAGAAGTACAGGAAACCAAATCGGAGCTACAAAAAGAAGTACAGGAAACCAAATCGGAGCTACAAAAAGAAGTACAGGAAACCAAATCGGAGCTAC
>JBCCLN010000413.1:0-2403 GCA_039026865.1 Bacteroidota bacterium
ATAAAAGCGATTAACGAAGACGGAGAAAGTAGGCGGGAATCGTTATTAAATAAGTCTTCATACGCTGCAAAGCGCATAAAACGTGGAGTAAACTATAAAGTATGGCAGTATGGGTTTCACCCTATTGAGCTTTCTAGTAACAAAATGATGGATCAGCAACGCGACTACATTCGCAATAATCCGGTTGTAGAAGAATTCGTGCATCAGCCGGAACAATGGGTAGATAGCAGTGCTGGATTTTATATTTGTGAAGCTGAAAGTTTGGTTAGGTTGGAAGTAATTCAGTAAATGTTAAGATCGGCACGCTTTACAAAAGCGCGCCAGCGGAATGGGATTGTACCACTTGTAAAGATTAAGGCATGAAGGATATTTTATTTATACCTCTTTTATTAATTGGCTTTCTTGGAAGTTGTCAGCAAAAACAGGTTGGGATACCAACACCAGACGAGTTCAAATATATCAATACTTTTACCAGAGAAGGATACTTAAAGGATAGCTTAGAGATCAATGAAAAGATTGAGAGAATGATCAACAAAAAAGAAGGACCTTATTATGTGAAAGAGCATGATAGCTTAACAGAGGTTTTTATTGATACCATTCTGTATAGTCCGCATAATAACAGGATAGCTACTTTTGTTATCACGAAGAATTCAAATGACAAATTATTAAGCCCAGGAAACCCAAATGAATACCACTATAATGCTCACTGTTTTATAGCAGACAGGAAAGTTTCGGGTGAAGAATGGAATTTGAAATGGTTTAGGAGGCTAAATTTCACAAGACACGAAACTTACAATTATGTTTCAGAGAAAATACGATATAGGTACTTTAATAATTTAGCTCAACTAAAAGGAGCAAATGGAGAAAGCCAGTATAAATATAATTTTGATGACATAAGATTTTGGGATGGGCCGATTTGGGATAAAGAAACAGTAAACAATCCTACTATTTTTGAGAGTGGGGATAAAAAGTAAAGACTTAAAAAGATGTTAAGAAAGCCCATCTTCTCATGGGTTTTTTCTTGCCCTTCATCAAGCATTAATTGAATCTTTTTTTTAGCTATGAACGCATCCAGGAAAGAAAGGACGTTTTTTTGTTTTCCTGGCTTAGGTTCTGAATCTGCTTAAACCTGGAAATAATCTCTTTGTCCAGGCCTGCATTTCAAGCAATATCAAGGGTTTGCTTGGGTAGCATCTAAATAATTAGATGTTAGTGTTTGACCTAGAAGAAAGGATGTTTTAATTCACCATAGAAATCCACCTGCTTAGCAGGTGGTCATGTACTTACGGGCTATGCCTATATTTGAGATATGGCGAAATATAGAAAATTGAGTCTCGTAGTATATAAATGTGACTACCACATTGTATGGGTACCCAAGTACAGGTTTCGTATATTAAAGGGATCGATTAAAGATTTGGTGGAATAGGATATACGTAAGCTTTGTGAATGGAAGAGTTGTCAGGTTGATGAGCTGAATATTCAAGAAGAGCATATTGATTTCTTGGTATCGGGTTCCCAAGGTTTCCATATCACAATCGATGGGTGTATTGAAAGGTAAGATTGCGATAAAGTTGTTCAAGAGTTATCTAGCTTTGAAGAAAAAGCCTTACTGGGAGACTCATTTTTGGGGGTGGGGTTATTTTGTAAATACGGTAGGTTTAGACGAAGAAATGATCAAGAGGTATGTTAAATACCAAGAAAAAGAAGAAAGACAAGCTGAAAATCAACAGCAGGAATTTGATTTCTAGCACTATCCTTAGGCCCCTTTTAGGGGTTGATCAAAGCCACCTTCTCAAAATGAGTGATTTTTACTTTTAGACTATGCAAAGAATCTTTTTACTGACCATTTTATCGAGTTTGATTTCATGTGGAAAGGATAACGAAACCCAGAAACAACGCTTTTTACTTCGCGGTAATGAGGCCTTGAAGCAGCAAAACTACCGGGAAGCCCAGCGCTTCTACAACGAAGCCCTGGCCTTAGACTCGTGTTATGTGCCCGCAGTTAACAACCTTGGAATTCTGTCTTACCAGTCTTCTCAGTATGGAGAAGCTGTGCTTTACTACGACCGGGCCATAGACTGTGACCCCACTTTTATGGATGCGCAGATTAATCGGGCGAACGCCTTTTACGAACTAAATGAACTATTCCGGGCGCTGGATGATCTGGCCTATGTAGAGAAGCAGTTGCCCGATACCTCCTACGTGCATTTTATGAAAGGGCTGGTACTCACCAAAATGCGAAAGTACAGAGATGCCCTAGGTGCCTTCGACCGAACTTTAGAACTCGATAGCGCCAATGCAGAAGTTTGGGTCAACCGAGGTTCTGTCTACTATTATCTCGGTGAGTTGGATAAAGCACAAAGCGACCTTGATCAGGCTTTGCAATTAGACCCGCTTGAGTCG
>JBCCLN010000414.1:0-2399 GCA_039026865.1 Bacteroidota bacterium
AGAAAAAACTGAAAGTAAGCGCGCTGTGATCTTGCCGGAAGCCCCTGATCCGGTCGTATCGCTGAAAAACATTTTGGAACCGTAACGGGACAGCGCACTGGTGAAGGAAAGGATATCATTCTCGGCAAAAGAATGTGTACTGCTTCCCGACCACTCCACTCGGACAAAACTGGCGTAGAGACGCTCTCCCCGGCTGTCAGTCAACCGGTCCGAGGGGGTGTTTAACCCATCGGTGATTTGCTGCCAGTGAAGGTCTCCCAGTTCTTTGAGTAGCCAATTTTCACTTAATCCTCCCCACAAGAGTTGAGGCATATTGAGTGAGTACTTTCTTTTCAGGCTCATGTTCGACGATTTTGATTGATGACGGCTGCTTATGCTTGCACGTCGGAATTGAAATTATGATGACTTTTTGTTACGTTAACTATTAGACGTTTTCCTGAAAAAAAACCATTGATATCCAACTAATTTTTTAACAAGAAAATGGTTTTATTGCTGTTTAATGAGTTTTTTTATCTTGCTTTAAAACACAATTCTCTCAAAATCAAAGATTTACAGTTGTACTATTTCCAGATCTAGCTTCTTGGTGCTAAATCTGCCTAATTTCATGATCTTGACCAATGCTACCGGAAGTCATATTGTTGATAGCTACTTTGACTAGAATGGTAAAAGCTCTAGCTTTCTTGAGTTGACCCGTGTTCTTCAGAACCTTTACTAAAAGTTTATCTAAGCGTAGATTGATGTTTAAGTTCATGTTGTTCTCCACTTTGGCCGATAGAGGACATCACAGGAGTCGCTAATTCTTTAACAGTCAAAAAGCTGCATAGCGCATCCATTAATTTATTCAGATGTCGATCAATGAATTGGCGAATATCTTCTTGTTCCAAAAGATCAATACAGAATGGAATACTCCGAATGAGTTGATTCCTGAATTAGACGTAGTATTTCATTCTTTATTGGAATTCTTTTCAACTGGATTTTTGGTTCAAATGGAGGCTTTCAGAATTTCAACAACGTAGTTTACTGGTCGTAAATGAAGCTTTTGAAATTTTGAGTAACAAAGAGTTGGGCCAAAAGGCGGGTTTTTCAAAGGACTCTATTATTCGTTTTAGTCACTCAACTAAGTGAAAAATTGAGGAAGTTATAAGGTTTTATATGCTCTTCATAAACCCGATATCATTAATTGCAATCACCCCACTTTCATCTTTGTCAAAAATCAAGCTTATCTTTTCAATACTGGAAAGATCAAAGTTTGGATTGATTTTTTGAAAGTCCTTTGCCGGAAAATAGAATGTTTGAAACACCATTTCGGATTGTTTATCATCCTTGATAAATTCTGTTTTCATTAGTATCACTTCAATTTCTCTCTGCATGGGAGAAAACTCACTCAAGGGAAAATAGACTTGTTGTTCGGAAGAGTCTGTTAGTCGAATAGTAAAATCCATAGGCTTTTTGGTCTTGTCTCTACCTTCTTTTTTCTTACTGTTGTTGCTTTCATTTTTCAGCCATTTTCCTTCTGATTTAGGATTGGCAGATTCTTTGGATTCAGCCATGGAGAAAACCAATGCTGCAGAAGAATCAATAGTGGTAGAAGAAAGATTAATCGTGTAACTGGCAATCTGTGAGTCGGGTACAGATTCAATCGACTCCTTTTTATTCTTAAGATCATAGTGCCAGCCCACAAAAAGGGCTCTACTGCCCTTTTTCTGCCATTTAAGGTGTATCTCTTGCTCACGCCAAACAGTCAAGTTTTTGGTATTGACTTCTCCGCCATCCTGTGTTATGGTTAATACATCGAAGTCTTCATCAAAATTGGCAACTGGTTCAAAATTTGAATCCTCGAATTGGTTCAGGTAGATAGTTTCAGGAAGCCAGTCTTTACCTCTTCTTGCATCGATGAATAGCGGCAGGTATTCACTTTTATTTTTCAATGTTATGTCTAGAAATGCATTGATATAGACCTGCGCAATTTTCTTCTGATCTTCCGCGGAGAGCAGCTGTTTCAGATTAAGGAGTCCTGAAAAAGGATTAGCGATATCGCTGTTGCCCCAGCTGGTGTTAAATTGACCGTGATTAGCGCCATAAACATAGACACCCGACTTAAAATGATAAAGGCTGTCTTTAAAAGTTACTCTTTCATATTGTTGAGAACCCATAAAAGAGCTAACATCTCCATCTTGAGCACCATGTATGACAAAATAATCGACATCTGCAATTTCTGCCCTACTGTCTGCCGGTTCATATTGACCATCAACCGGAGCGATAGCTACAATGGACTTGATATTGTAGTTGTAATCAAATTGCACTGAAGCATCATCCGGATAGAACGGCAGTTTATTGAACAAGGCTGCATGAACCACCGCTTCGCCTCCTCTTGAGTGTCCGATAAGTGCCAGGTTGGA
>JBCCLN010000415.1:0-2395 GCA_039026865.1 Bacteroidota bacterium
CAATGGGGCAGCAGAATATCAATTGCAGGATTTATTGAAGAAGAATGACAACTTTTCCATCTTCTGGAATGTCCGCTATGTCAATTCCTTTTTCGTAGGTTGGGAAAGTGCCGGCTTGCAGCAATTCAAAGCCGAAGTGCCTAATCAAACCATACATACAATTGGGCTTACCCACCAGATGAGCATCAAAGACATTCAAAATGCTTTAACTCTGGAAGTACAAAACCTAACCGATGCGAAAGTCTTTGACCTTTTTGGGGTACAGCGACCAGGAAGAGCCTTTTTCATCAAATCAACGATTCAGTTTTAAAATGAAATTTTTAAACGTAATAATAAAACAACGAAAAAATTCCCTTCTAGCGGTAGGCGTCCTGAGGGGGACAGTGAGCCCACCAATGCGGTGAGTTGCACCTCTACTAAGTAAAATTTTAAACCAAAATCATATGTATAAACAAGTGATAAAATGAATCTAAGCCGGAAGGCCAAAACCTATCCGTCTATGGACGGAGAAACCTGCTAGGAAATGTGTCATGCAGGACACACTTCCTATTCACAGCAGGCTAACAATTAAACTAACTGTCAAATACTAAAGTAAAGAAATGAAAACTTTTAATTCTAAAAACTTATCTAAAACAAGTAGAAAATGGGCTTGGATGACCATGCTATTAATCGGAGTGACCTCCGTTGGGATTACCTCCTGTAGTGAAGACGATAATAGTGAAATAACAACTGTTGATGAAGTAGAAGCAGAATCCGCTTTTCTTCAAGTATATCAAAACTCAACACCCGGAGGACGCATAACTTATATCAGAGTAACTGAAACAATACCTGAAATAGCGGACATCACTCAAAGTATTGAGCTAGGAACTGAAATAACAATTAAAACATTTGGAGGACAGATATTTGCCGTAAATCCTGATGCTTCAACTATCACCAAATGGGTGGTGGATAAGTCCTCATTGGAATTAAGTGTTGCTAGTGTACTCAGCTTTGCCTCTTCTGGAATTTCATCAACACGATCTCTAACTTTTGCTTCAGAAACCCAAGCCTTTCTTTTTGACGTAGTAGAAGGAGTTTTATTAGAATTGAATCCTGAGTCTATGGAAATAACTAAAACACATGATATTGGCTCAGCATTGCCCGGCGGTTCTGATGGAATGAGAATTGGTGTAAATGAAGGGTTCTTACTAAATAGCGGTAAGGTAGTCTGGTCTGTATCTTATGTAGCTGATAATGGATGCTGTATCAATCCAATTCCTGAAAATGTTCCATCAGTTGGTGTGTTTGATCCTACAACAGATCAGTTTACTTATAAGTATGATGATCGTCTTTATGGTGGTGGATCAGCATCAGTTAATGATAATGGCACAGTATATATATCGCCTAATGCATATATTGCAATGAATTATCATTACTTCAACATACTAGGTGAACCGCGTTACTATACATTAAGGCTTGATGATAATGGAGACTTTGATACTTCTTTTGAGTTTGAGTTAACTGAAGTAATAGATATTGATTACGGAGGCTATTTAGTTGCTAAAAACGGTGATGAGATTTTAGTCGATTACTACGATATCGATGAATGGGCTGAAGCTTGGGATGACAGATGGAACTGGTGGGGAAATTCGCTCTATGATAAAGCATCTGTTATTAATTTAGAAACAAAAGAGGTAGCACCATTTACAGGGTTTGATAATTACAGTAATGGAGGGAATTTTATAAACAATATAGACGGAGTAAATTACTTCGGTGGTTATAACTGGATAGACAATGTTGGTTGGGAGTCCGACCTTTTAAAACAAGAGTCTTTTGAAAGTTTTACTGTGGTTACAAAAGGCAGCGCTGGTGTAAGCATAGGAGATTTTGTAAAATTGTGGTAGGAAAATTAGTATTGTATCTTTTACTCAGGTTGTGATTCATGTTATGCTGTGGTTGCAATTATCTTGATTGTGACCAAGCTGGCTTCTTAAGAACAGCTAAACAAGATCAGTTACACACATACTTCGATAATTTTCAAGCCTGCCCACCTAAACCAGATTGGCAGGTTTGAAATTTTTAGTAAATAATTTAGTGTCTCTAAGAAAAATGTATCTTTTGAAAAAAAACGATGTTTCTAGCTCATAGCGGGTGTTCTTTTAGATTTCGATGTACAAATAGGTAGTTAACCCGCATTATTCACCACAAATAATAGCAAGTTGATTCAAGTAATTGATTTACAGCAGTTTAATATTCATAATGAAAATTTTTGATTCCTCAAATTTGGGGAACGATGTTGACCTTGTCCTTTCATTCAAAATCAATTACCTCATATTCAACGTGTTACATCATCTCAATGAATAATAGTTACTATTCAGCTACTTAATAGATTGATTATTAAATATTTGGAAATTAG
>JBCCLN010000416.1:0-2365 GCA_039026865.1 Bacteroidota bacterium
ATATCTACAGTCACAATCAAAAACATGCGTACTTTAATTATGCTTGTATACAAGAAATATTTGTACAAATTATATTACGTACTATACAAATCTGATATACTTATTTCGCTTCAATAGATGAAAAAATCTGATATAATGCGGGATGTTTTAGCTACTGAATTGACCGTATTGATGGTCTTTTTTTTAACGAGAAGGTTCTTTTTTTTAACAGACGAAAAAATCTGATATTATATGGGATGTTTTAGTTACAAATAGCGTGATAGATAATTTTACTTAAAAGAGGTATGTTTATTTCGTTTTAATAGATGAAGAAATCTGATATTAGATAGGATATTTTAGTTGCTTGATCTGCAGGGTTGACACCATCCAATTTCAGAATAATCTAAGATCTAGATGATTTTTTTAGATACTTGCTGATAAATCTATTAGAATCCCATTATTAAATAAATGATAAATTTTTACATTTATCACGAAACTTTCTACAATTTCATCTTTTTCGTTCTTAATTGGTTAAGTCAATCAATACTAGAACATCTATCAGCATAGATCATAGGCAAATACATAAAAAATACCTGAAGACTCCCATAACAAGCGTCTTCAAATGACGAGTTTGAGGACACAAATCAAAGATAAAATGTTCCTAATCTACCAATCAGCTGTCCGGAAGGTCGTAAATGCTCTGCGAAAGCTGAATTGTTCTGAAACTTATGAATAAGAATTATGCTCATTTTATTTGGTTTAATTTTTTTTGATGATGATAAGATTCCCTCCCAATATCAAAGCGATACCTATTAACACACGAAATGTAAATGAATAATTTTCAAAAAATACAGAGAGAAAAACAGCAATCACCGGAATGACAATCAATACGTAAGCACCTTTATCAGCCCCAATTTTACCAATTAAGGTCAGATAAGCCCCAAAAGCAACGATTGAACCAAAAATAGACAAATACAACAGGGAAACGGTATATCCTAGGCTGAGGTCAAAAGCAAAAGATTTTCCAGATGTTAAGGCAATTACTCCGATAAATATCCCACCATACAGCATCCCAAAAGCATTAGTTTGAATCACCGGCAAAGCGTTAGATTGGTTGAAAACAGATGTGATATTTCCTAACGAGGCAATAACCACAGAAGCAAAGCATAAGATCAGATGCACTACGGGCAACTTTTCCGAACTTATACCCATCAAGTCATTTCTAAACAATAGGTAGGTCCCTACTATTCCAAGAAGAGCACCTAGATATACTCTTCTTTCCGTTCTTCGTCTAAGGAAAAGGGTACCAAACAGGATATTTAAGAAAATGATCGTGGAAAATGCTACAGCGACTAAAGCACTGATCAACTCTTTTTCCGCGACATAAACTAACCAATAGTTAAGTCCAAAAAGAAAGATGCCTTGCAATAATATGAAGAGATGCTGCCTGAAAGAAAAAGAAAGATTAAGCTTGCTGATTTTGGAATACGTCAAAAGGATTATTCCTGCCAATACAAATCGATAACTTACTGACCAAGTGGGATCTACTATTCCCAGCTGAAACTTGATAGCGAAAAAGGTGGACCCCCAAATCACTGAAGGAATCAGAAACAAAGTAGCAGTATTGATCTTCATCTATCTCACTTAAATAATTCGGAATACCTGAATAGGGACTTATTTATCGAAAAATGTAACTTTCTCAACTACAAAGAAATGGATTCAAATGGACTATAAAATTCCTTTCCAGATTTAAGAAATCGAAAACGAGTCGCTTATTATGTTTAGATATAGTAAACATTGAGGGGTAACAAAATAGGAAATGACGCTAGAGGGTACCTCTAAAAACCCACTTTCAATTTTTGAGATGATCTTTTTTCCTGATACTTCGTTATCAAAATACTTATTTAACCATGTTAAACTCCGTTTTTGACATCTTGTCTCAGAAAAAAATCGCTACCTCAAATTCTGAGTTTTTAGAGGTACCCTAGAATAATTTCCCTTAAGGGACAAACCTTGAAGATAATAACTCAAAGTATGAGAGAAACAATTGCCTATTTCAAACCCTACCCTTAGCTTGTGGGGAATATGCCCATGATGCCTTGAACGAGCTAGCTGTCATTGCCCTGAAAGTGCAACTCATCATAAGAAATATTCATGCATAATCTCACCTGAGCCAGCACGAAGATTTCCCACAAGCTCATGCCATTACGTCTGTGACTTTCTTCTCTTTCAACAGCTTTTTGGGAGAGTAAGGAAAAGACTTTTTGGTTCCATATAGGATGATGTAGATATATTTTCAGGGCGGCGGCCAAGACAGCTAACCCGAGTTTCAAGACATTGCACTGCTAAGGCGGCTATGTAACACAAAACAGCTAACTAAAAGTAC
>JBCCLN010000417.1:0-2324 GCA_039026865.1 Bacteroidota bacterium
CTTTGAAAAACCCGCCTTTTGGCCCAACTCTTCGTTACTCAAAATTTCAAAAGCCTCATTTACTACTAGTAGACTACGTTTTTGAAATGCTGAAAGCCTCGATTTGAACCAAAAATCCAGTTTTGCAAAGGATTCTAATCAATTAATTCGTTTAATGATTTTTTTATCGTTTTGTTGCCAATGCAAATAGCCCTCCAAGATTCATCTACGAAGGTCGGCGTGATTCTTCTATCAGGCTTTTTGAAATGAATTACCCGATTTTAATTTAGAAATAGCAGAATCCAACAGCGTTAAATAAGTATTTTGATAACGAAGTATCAAGAAAAAAGACCATCTCAAAAATTGAAAGTGGGTTTTATAGAGGTACCCTTAATTGTTCGATACGTTTGTCAAGGCGTTTTAGGAAATTGTCAGCGATACCCTCGTTCCACTGCTCCTCAATAAAGTTGGTTGTTTTGTCAAGCGATTGGAGCCTAGTGGCGTCCAAACTGCTTTTATTTACGTCCAAGAAGTTCACGTGCACTTGTGTGTTCAATGCAATCTTCAAGTTTAGCCGAACTGGATTCACGAAGGAGTTTATAGAATAGTGTCAGGAATAGCTTGGTCAGGATTATTCCTAAAGTCTTCAATGCGTTCAAGAACATCCTCGTTTTGAATAGAGATGATCCAAGTTATCAACTCCAGTTTACGTTGTGCAATCGTCATATCATAAAAATATGAAATTTGCTACTTGTAGTTAATGGATGTGAACTAATGGATAAGCGGAAATCTCCGCATATCCATGCTATTACATCATTAATATAGTACTCTCGGGAAGGAAATTGCTAATTTCATCATGCCACGAGTACGCTCGATTTTATGAAAATACTGGAAATTAAAAAGTATAGACTGAATACAAATTGAAAGTGGTAAGACGGCATAAAAATATTTCAAAAAGGATTTGAATTTGGTAAATGAAACCGAGGCCGCTCCATTGGTATGCGAGTTCCTGACGAGTTTGCATGCTATCAGACAACTATTTTTCAACAAACCACCTCGGAACAAATCAAAAGTACATATTTGTTTTACAACTTAAATAGAAATACTCCGTATATTTGTTTTACAAATTCAATAATAATGGGTAGAACAAATTATTTAGGTGAATTCGAAGAGCTCATTTTGACCATGGTCCTGATCCTTGAAGACGATGCATACGGAAATACGATTGTTAAGGCGATTAAAGAACACCAGAACAGGGAAGTCAATCTTAGTTCTGTTCACATCACACTGTATAGATTGGAAGAAAAAGGTTATTTAGAGTCCCACATGGGAGGAGCGACAAAAGAAAGAGGGGGCCGCAAAAAGCGCTATTTCAAGATTACCAATACCGGAAAAGTCTTGCTGCAAGAAATGAAGGATGCACGGACTAAACTTTGGAAGCTTGCTCCTCAGCTAAGTTTTAATGCATGAATAGAAATCGACCTCCTGGTTTCTTCATCCAATTGTTTAAGTGGTACTGTAAAGAATCACTGACAGAATCCATTCTCGGAGACCTGGAAGAGCAGTTCGAGGAAGACCTTCAGCAGCATGGGGTTTTCACCGCTAAAAGAAGATTTGTCTGGAATGTGATCCGGTTTTTTAGAAGAGGAATAGTAAAACCCATCTATGACGCGCAAAAACTCAACATATACAGTATGTTAAAGCATCACATTAAACTTGCAATAAGAGGATTTAAGCGATTTAAAACCTCGTTTGCCATCAATTTAATAGGTCTATCAAGCGGACTTGCTTGTACTTTATTCATATACCTCTGGGTGAATGATGAATGGATGAAGGACAAATTTCACGAAAATGAAGATCGCCTTTACCAGGTCATGCATAACATTGACGCGATGAATAAAATTGAGACCATAAAGCCTACTCCAGCCTTGTTGGGTCAGGCTTTGTTGGATGAATTTCCTGCTGTGGAAAAAATGGTTTCTGTTGTACCCGCAGGTTCTTACGGTGCAAACGGAATTGTTCAATACGAGGAAAAGCAATTGAAAACACTGGAGCAATATGTTACGGCAGATTATTTTGAGGTATTTTCATTTCCCTTAAAAATTGGAAATAAGAAAGATGTATTAACCTCTAAAGATAATGTTGTTATTTCTGAAGAACTCTCTAAAAAATTAGTTGGAGAGGGAATAGACCCGAGAGGGAAGAGCATCATTTGGCATAAAGATGGGAAAACACACACTTATGTAGTAACGGGTGTATTTGCTGCTCTCCCCGCGAACACTTCCGAAAAATTTGACTTGATTTTTACGCTAGACACTTTTTTGGATCAGCATCCTCATATTATA
>JBCCLN010000418.1:0-2316 GCA_039026865.1 Bacteroidota bacterium
AGAAATAACTTTATGCTTTTCTTTATAGCGGGACAGTTCTGACTGACTGATAATCGCGTAAGTGGGGCCCGGTAAATACACCGGGATATCATTAAGAAATATTCTTACTCCTCTCCCGCCAATTCCATCAATCATCATGTTATGATTAGATCCTAGCCCACCATCCTGTCTTATCCTTACTTCCGGAACTTGGTTGATAATCCGTACCATCTCCTTAGGCTGGTGTCGAAATTCTTCCATATTTATGACCTCGAGACCGTAAGGTTCTCTAAAAGAGCTCTTTATCTGCATCACTTTCTACAATTACCTCGTTCAATTCCACGGTAGACTCTTTCATTCGGATGGTAAGGTCCATCGCTTGCTTATTAGCCAACACCATGGTACACCTTGCTTTTTCATACCCCACAGACCGCGCTTGAATTTTGTGAGTTTTACCACATATTAAAATAAATTCTACCTTGCCATTCTCGTTAGTCACCTCCCCTATATCTGTCCCTAACAGTTGAACTACCACCCCTGGGATAGGATTATTATTGCCATCAGCCACACGGATCTCAACATGGCACTTATTGGGGGCAAGAAAAGAATAGCCCGGAAGGATAAATACGAACAGTGCAATCTGTTGTCTTAATAAAATGGCCTTCTCTAGGTTCATATTGTCAGTAGAATTGATTGAATTATATCTTAGGTTTTATCCAGCTTCTCTTGGGAAGCAAAAGTAGAAACGAATGCGTGCTTGACGTAATCCCCGATAAGTAATAAAAAAGCCCCTTAACGGAGGAAATGATGCCTCCATTGCGAGTGCAGAAAGAGAGTAGATACCTTTAATCTTGTTGTAATCGGTCAATCTATATTTAACCCACCTTATTCACAAAAATAGTGGTGAGTTGATTCAAGTAATTGATTTACCGTAGTTTAATGTTCATTCTGAATGGTTTTTGATTCCTCAAATTTGGGGAACGATGTTGTCCTCACATTCGAAATCAATTGCCTCATATTCAACATGTTACCTCATCTCAATGAATAACACCCGAATTTTTCGGGTTAAAGTCCCTGCTATTACTATTTGAAGGAGCTTCATAATCCATTAGTTACTTTGATATTCTCTTATATTCCAGGTACTCGATTCGAGTGTTTGTTGTACCATTTATCTGCCGACAATTTTATTTTTAAAATTTTCTCTTAGACTCATAGGGTGTTGTTTCGTTCGGCAGCAAAGCTTCCTGGATAATTCCTTTATCGTGGTTAGTGAGATTTCTTTGAGCTCATTGACTTCAATACTTCGTCTTGTTTTCTTCCATTACTCTTCAAAATTCTCTGTTCGTCGGATCGTTTATTTTTCCCCTCTTGGTTCCCTAATTTTAAAAAAAACTCTTCATCCCTTGATCTTTTTAGAATCATTCTAATACCCATTTCGACATTATTTTTGCCAATGTTCAAAACATTAATCGATGGGTACGAGAATGTATTTAAAGGGTTCAAACGTTCCTGCTGTAGAGATGAGTTATCCAGTACAGGATAACAATAAAGAGGAATCGATCTCGGAGATAAGCGGCTCGTGGGAATCTTCATTCGGGAAAGCCTTTTGCAAAGGATATTATTTTGGTGACATCATCATAGGCTTTGGTAATTACACGGTATTTGATCATACCTTTTTCAGGATAGAGAGCAACTGGGAGGTGATAAAAATGTATTTTGTCTTGAACGGTCATATATCTACCACCGACTATACATCTGGAAAGAAATTTTCCTTCGGAGCTAACAGGCATAATATTATTTATAGTCATAGCCTTGAAGGAAGCTGTGAGTGGAGTAAAAACACAAACATGCAAATATTTGAGATTGCATTTACTCCATCATTTTTTAACAAATACTTGCAGGATCATCTTGCTTTCGACATTTTCAGAAAACAAATTTCTGTAAATGCTAATGCTCAAATCAGCCGACACAACCAAATTGTTACCCCAAAGATGACATGGGTGATAGGAGAAATTTTAAAAACCGATTGTACAAGTCCTTATAAACGAATGTTTATTGAAGCCAAAATAATTGAACTACTGATGCTTCAGTTTGAACAGATTGCTGACAATAAAGCCAACAATACCTCCTCGCTCAATAAAAAAGAAGTAGATCAGATGCACGCGGTAAAGGAAATTATACTGAATAATATCAATACTACTTTTTCGCTCATGAACCTGGCCCGAGAAGTGGGAACAAACGAGTTTAAGCTTAAAAAAGGTTTTAAAGAGGTTTTTGGCACTACCGTTTTTGGCTTCTGGCAACAAATGAAAATGGAAGAGGCGAAGAAATTACTAT
>JBCCLN010000419.1:0-2310 GCA_039026865.1 Bacteroidota bacterium
AGCAAATACTTACAAAACTAAACTGCATGAAATACAACAAATCATCCAAGAACTATGAGAGATCTGGTTTCAGTTATCGTACCGGTCTATAATGCAGATCCCTATTTGGAGGAGTGCATTCTTTCCGTTTTAAACCAAACCTATTCCAATTGGGAATTACTACTTGTCAATGATGGAAGTATGGATCGATCTGAGGAGATAGCACTTTCATTTGTAGATCAAAGGATTAAATATTTTGAACAGGAAAACAAAGGAGTAAGCGCTGCTCGGAATTTGGGTCTTCATCATATGAATGGAGATTTTTTTTGCTTTTTGGATGCTGATGACATCTTTACTCAAAAGTCTTTGGAAAGCAGAATTGGTTGTTTTTATGAGGATAATGAATTGAATTTTGTGGACGGAATTGTAGAAAATAGAAGTAGGTATTTAAACGAAGTGAAATCTACTTGGATTCCTTCTTTTACCGGGAAACCACTATATGAGCTATTGCAATTAAAAGATTCTTGTTTTTTAGGCATAACCTGGATGATTAAGAGAAAGAAAGGCATTCAGTACCAATTTGACGAAAAAATGAAGTTTGCAGAGGATTTATGGTTTTACATTGACCTTGCAAAGAATGGATGGAAGTATTCATATGTTTATGAAGTGGTCTACTATAGAAGGCGAATATCCAATAGCGCCACTACTGACATGACCAAACTGGCAACCGGATACAAAAATCTTTACGATAAGATAAAAGAACTGGGCCTATTAAACGAATCTGATTTAATGGAGCTAAGAAAAAAGATCAAACGTATTGTAATAAAATCCGCATTAGGTAAGAGGCGTTTTGCATTAGCTATGAGAGAGCTATTTTCAAGATTATGAGGCACCACATTGTTATTGCCTATCACTCTTTTGACAATCCCATTAATAAAGGACTCTTACTTCAATACCTCAAAGCCTTTCAAAATACTTATCCAACCAGGTGTAGGTTTCATTTAATCACTTTTGAGCAGAGGGCATACCAACTGGAACCGGAGAAAAAGAAATCAATAGAGAAAGAGCTCAAAGAACAAAATATTTATTGGAAACCGGTCAATTATCATACAGGTGGGGCAATGATGGTATTTAAAAAGGCCTGGGATTTTCTTTTGGCTGCATGGTTTATATTGATTTGCAGATTAAAATTTCCTATCTGGTCTGTCATAGGTTTTACTTCTATAAGCTCAGTTTTAGCCTTCCTTTTGTCTCGATTAATCCGGGTGAGATGCGTGTGTTTTAATGTGGAGCCTCACAGTGAGTACATGAGGGAATTCGGACTTTGGAGTGCTAAAAGTATGAATTATAAACTTTTAGACTATTTAGAAAACCTGATACTTAAGAAAGCCGACTACGTAGCTGTCCCAACGAGAAATGCGCTTAGAGATTTTTCAGGCATAAGAAAGGAACTTCAATTTGTCCCCACCAGCATAGAAATAAACGATTTTAATTTTTCTGAAGATTCTCGGAAAAAATTGAGAGACAAGTTCAAAATCATTGATGAAGAAAAGGTTTTGATTTACGTAGGTAAGTTTGACGGGATTTATCTTTCTGCTCAAGAGATTGCTGCTCTTTTCAAGAAGATAGAAGACAACTCTGAAGATACTCTTTATTTTTTGGTGATTACAGGTGACAATACGGCGATAATTAATGAAATTTTTTCGGAGAAGGGCCCTTCTCAGTTTGCTATCAATGGTAGCGTGCCTTACGAAAATCTATCCGAGTATTTATCAATGGCGGATGTAGGAGTTCTTTTTTTACCGTCATTTCCTTCACAAAGCTACCGTTGCTCTATCAAAACTGCTAACTACTTAGCATGTGGACTTCCTATCTTGGTGAATGAAAGTGTAGGGGATGATCCTTGGCTGGTCAGAGAAAAGAACATAGGTTGGGTTGTTGATTTGGAAGAACCGGTCTTATCCTTAAATTTTTTACCGTCGCGAAGTTATTGCAGAAGTATAGTATCCGAGGAAAGAAGCATCAATCATGTAACTTCTTTTTTTGATAAAGCCATCTCTTGAGACAAATGTCTCTAAGAAGAGATAGTTTTTTGTAAGAAAACGATTTTTCCCTGCGAAGCGTGTTTTTTGAGACTTTGATGAAAGCCTCGATTTGAACCAAAAATCCAGTTTTGCAAAGGATTCTATTCAACAACTGTAAATCAATTACTTGAATCAACCCGCCACTATTTATGGTGAATAATCTGGGTTAACTTGAAAATTTTTAAGTTACTATTCAGCTGCCTATATAAAATATTATTTTAAAAATGAATTTGATTATCATTATTAT
>JBCCLN010000420.1:0-2303 GCA_039026865.1 Bacteroidota bacterium
CAGCTGTCCTAGGCATAGCTGACCGTCAAACTCTGCAGAAACTCCTGTATATGAAATAAAATTATAGCTTAGAGCTAAATGAGGTGTCTTTTTTATGAGAAATGTAAGTTTTTGCACAAACTGTTGTTAGCTGATAAAATAAAATGAAAAAGTATAAAGTTCTGATTCCAGAAGAAAAGTATCAAATCTTAGAATTTCGACAGGACAACTTGCCCGGAATCGTAGTCATAAACTCAGCTCTTAAAAATTTTGAACCTAAAGAGGTCTTTGCATGGCATTGCTCGATAATAATTGAATTTGAAGGTTTAATTGAGAATGGTATGCCTGCACAAAAAGAACAAGAATTAGTAGATCAATTTGGAGATGATTTGGATACAAAAATTAAAGGACCTGATAAAGAAAAGCCAAACGCACTTTTCTTAGGGAGAATCACATGGAATAAAACCCGTGAATTAATATGGAGGGTCTTCGATCCTGAAATAACAAATAACTATCTTTCTGAAAGAATAGAACAGAAGGATTATCCAAGAGAATTTGATTATAGAATAGAAAATGACCCCGAATGGAAATTGGCCTCATGGCACTTAATGGATCATCATAAAAACAGCTAACAAAAGTTACGATCCCAACTAGCCCCTAAAGTGCCAGTCCGGATTCTGGCTACTCGTTTGCCTTAAATAAAACAATGATTAACATAAGACTAATTCCTCTTTATACGCTTTTAGCAGCTTGTCAATCAAATAACAATTGTATTGAAGGAGATTGTCTGAATGGTGTAGGAAAAATAAAATTTGAAAATGATGGCATCGATTCAGGCCAGTTTGTAAATGGGCGATTAGATGGTTTGGGCCTTAGAGTTCATGGAGAAGGTACATATGAAGGTGATAGATACGAAGGGGAGTTTAAAAATAACAAAATGGATGTATTTGGGGAATACTACCATACAGCTCAAAACCTAAGCTACAGAGGTTTTTTTAAGGAAGGACTTCGGCACGGAGAAGGCCAGATAGTTAATCTAGATCATCCCAAAGAAGAAATAATTTTGGTTCTTTGACAAAAAGTGTGTTTTAAGTAGCAGCAATTAAAATTCGTATTCTCATATGTTCAAAATTAGGTAAGCCAAATGAGATTCGTTTAAAATATCTCAAGTAATTATTAAGGCCTTCAGTTTGAGCATTAGTCATTCGAGTACTTGCAAATGCAGCAATATGGGTTTTCCAATTCTGGAGTGTTCTAAGGAATGTATCAAGAAATTTATTCTGCAATACTTTAGCATGTTCCATCCAAAACTCAAGCTCTTGTAAAAGTTCTTGTTTTGTTTGAGTGATATCGAAAAGGGCATTGAACGTATTTCTGAGCTGATAGACTTCAGCCAGTTCCCAAGATTTATCCAAGGCTTTTTGTATCTGATCAAGCTCGTCCTGCTCGCATTTTTCAGGACGTTTAAACAGCTTCCATTTAATATCTTTGAAGCACGGTTCGTCCTTGAATTCCTTTCTCAGACCTTTGCGAATTTTATCGAGCACTTCGTTGAGGGCCTTCACTACATGGAAGCGATCAATGACAACTTCTGCATTGGGAAAACATTCCTTGGCAACGTTGATATAAGTGCGCCAAATATCACAAGCAACTACTTCGATTTGTTCACAAAAACTGGGACCAAGAGACTGAAAATGAGTCTTTAACGTCTCTTTCTTGCGATCAGGAAGAACATCCAATTGAATGCCTCTTTCAAGGTCTGTCAGTACGCAGATATAATCTCTTTTACCTTTACGATGAGATACTTCATCTATCCCCATTTTCCGCACTTGTGCATAGCGACTTGCCAAATCTAAACGAGCTGCTGCTTGTTCATAATAGAGTCTTTCTACGGTTTTATGATTCATATTAACCAAGGCGCCGACTTCTGTGAAAGCTTGCTTGCCACACATTTCAAATATCCATTTGGCTTGACGCTTGGTATAGGTTTTTCCTGGCATAATCCAGTCGGGAGATTCATTAAAGTAGCGATTGCAAGTAGGACAAGTATATTGGCGTATTTGTAGTTTCAGCCAAACCTCTTTGCCAGATATGTCTAAATCTCGAACTCGACGAGATTTATATTGGTTCACTACGCCAGTTAATTCCTCACATTGTGGACAACGACCTAAACCTTCTGTTGTTTGACAGTGAATCTCTATCTTAGTCTTTGTGTTCTCTATTGATGTGATTTTCAAGCCTGGTAGACCTAATAATTCTTCGTAAAACTCTGATGGGCTCATAGTACAAGCTAGCTATTCCACACTTTTTGTCAAAGAACCATA
>JBCCLN010000421.1:0-2263 GCA_039026865.1 Bacteroidota bacterium
ATGAGGACTAAAAAAGAAGCGTTTAATCCCGAAATATTTCGGCTAAACCAAACCAAATTAAAAGAAAAACGAAGTAAAAGCCTTGAACAACAACTGGCTGCCCTAAAGAAGGCTGCTTAAGGTGGGTATAAGGTGGGTTAACTAAATCGACGTTTTTTTGGGATAAGCATGCGAATTAACCTTACCCATAGATTTAAAAACCTTGGAAACGTTAACCAGTTGGAAAAAAGGGGTAGCGAAAAACCTTTGCTTACTAAACGGCAATTTCTATCTAAGTGCTCCGAGGTTTCGAAAGTTTTCTAACCTATGTCACAACTGTTGGTGTTACCCCACGACCAGTCCACATTCAGTTTCATCTAAGAACTCACCAAAAAAAGAATGGAACAGTAATAAATCGAACGTTCTCGTATACTGGCTAAGTCAAATTAGCTCTTCCTACTTTATTCATCACTGTTGGTGTGCAAAAAGTGATCATGTCAATCTCATATCTGATTTTTTCTGATGTTAGTACATTGTTTCATAGTCTTATCAATTTTTCGAGAATAAGATTGGTTGATGAAAGATTGTAGAAATCAAAAATTCAAATTGAAAGCCTTTTTATTGCTTTTTAACTGTTATTTAGAATTAATCTAAATAACTTTACTGACATAAATTAGAGTCCTTGATACAACCCAATAATGTTCCGTGAAATATATTATATGTAACGAAAAGGACTTGAAGATGATTCCAATCTTCACACTAGAACTAATACCGAATTTATTACCGGTATGAATTTTCAACAATTGCAATATATTCTCGCAGTAGAGAAGTTCAAAAACTTCAATAGGGCAGCACTTTCGTGTGAAGTAGCACAATCAACACTAAGCAAAGAGATACAACGCCTGGAAAAGGAATACGATATAATCATATTTGATAGAACAAGAAATCCAGTTGTGCCAACATTGAAAGGATTAGATTTATTAAAAAAATCGCGAGAGATTTTGTCAAAAAAAAGAGAATTTGTTGATATCGCTGTTCGGCGCAATAATGAGGTTGCAGGAAGGATAAGGCTCGCTATTTCAGAAATACTAGCTCCATATATTACTCCGCTATTTATCAGAAAAATAACAAAAAGATACCCTAATCTTGAACTTCAAATCCTAGAACTCAGCGATAGGCATATTGAAGACCAGTTAATTTCAGAAGAAATAGATGCTGCAATCATGATTTCACCATCTCTATCCCATGACTATTTTGAGTATCAGCTTTATGAAGAGGAGATTGTACTTTATTCAACACATAAAATAAATTTATCAAAAGACTGCAAAATCAATAGCAATTTAGTGGACTACAATTCAATATTCATTCATCAAGATATTAAAGGGATACTCAAGCGTCAACTCAATAGAGTTTTTGGCGCATCAAGCATTACAAAAAAAATCAACATTAATTATCAAAAAGGAAATTTGGAAACGATTCGGAACGTCATCAATTACAATGGCGGAACCATGCTTTTACCTAAGATTGCTATTCATTATTTCCCTTCCAACCATAAAAAGTATGTATATTCTATTACAGATCCTAAACCAAAGCTCAACGTGCGATTGGTATCTTCAAGGGGATTTGAAAAGACTCGGATTGTAAAGCGATTGATAGAACAGTTAAAAATGCTGATACCCACAGAATCGTCTGCTTTGACGCTGTGCTGACCGTTTTGGATTACATATACAGTTGAGTTAATCTTTTTGAACTAGGCTGTAGTCATATGAAAAATGGGATTTAACCTACATGTGAGCGCATTTGGATTTAGAAATCTGCTGATTTGTTGTTGCTTACTTATCTAACCCGAATTTCAAGACATTTTGCCGCTAGGGCGGATATATAACATAAAATCGCTAACTAAAAGTGCCGTAACTTCTCAATAGTTTGGAAGTTAATTTACGAGAGAGCAACTCCGGCAGATAGCCAATTTTATTATTTCCCGTCAGTCGGTCATAGAGAAAATCCCAAAAAGAGACGTCCAACTTTCTACCTGTTTTTTCAAGGAAGCAAAGGTGTCCCTGGCCTTTCTTCCAATTGAGGCTTCCGGTAGAACCACTGATTTTTCTTTTTTCACCTATTCTCTGATATCCCTTTCGCTCTGGTTATTGTGTAGCGGAGTGGTTGGATAGTTAAGGCAGATAACCCGCATTATTCACCAAAAATAGTGGTGAGTTGATTCAAGTAATTGATTTACCGTAGTTTAATGTTTATTCTGAATGATTTTTGGTTCCTCAAATTTGGG
>JBCCLN010000422.1:0-2254 GCA_039026865.1 Bacteroidota bacterium
CTTTTAAAAAAGAAGTTGTCATGGCTAATGAACTGGTTTCACTGGCGTTCCATAGGCTTGAAAGTACATTTTGGGCACCCGCCAACAGAAATGCCTTACTCATGCCCTGCACCCCCTCGCCTTTGTAGATCTTCCCATTGGCCGAATGACAGGCACTCAGTAACACCAAATCTGCCACTATACGATTTTTGTAAAGGTCGGGAGGGGAGAGCAAAAATTCGTTTTTCGAATCATCAAAGATGATGCAAGATCGGTTAGGGTCATCGGTATCGACTAGACCGTGCAGGGATAAGTGAAGAATCTGGGCATCGTTAGCATAACTGTAAAAATTTTTAATGGATGCTTGATCTCCTAATAAAGTACTACCCTCGAAAATTTCAGAGGCCTGTTCAATCTCTTTTTTTGAAAGCACCAACTGCGACAATGCGATATCACCAAAAAAACGTTTCTTGGATTTAAGCTTGGTGCCAAGCGCATTACTATAGGAAGCCGCAAAACCCACATAATCCTTGGATGGGGGTTCTTTATCATGGTCTTTACGCTTGAGAAGTGCTGCAGCATAAGCGTATGAGAATGCGTAACCTTTGATAAGATGGCCTTCACCGTCATACAACGCTTCAAACGATAAGGCATGAAGTAAACCGTCAAGGATGATACTCAAGCGTTTCACATTGGGTAAACGTGATAGTCCCTCTTCCATCAATTGTTGAAAAATGAAGTAGGAGTCCGTTTGAGAAATTACCTTTTCAGGATTCCTACATTGTTCTGTAAATCGTTCGATACTTGTTTTTAGCTTACCTGTAAGTGGCACCGTTTTACTGAAAAACCGGTTGTAGGAAATCCAAAAAACATAAATGGATTCCTGGTCCTCAAAAAATTCGATGACGGCCAAATCTTTTGGAAGCTCATTCTGTATTGCTCGGATGGAAGGCACTTTTAAAAATTCATACCGTTCTCTATAATATTCCGGTTGCTTTTGTTCCAGTGTTATAGCAATTTTCATCTACTTACTCAAAGGTTTAGAAGCTTTTGGTGCTACTCTTCAGCCAATTCATAATCGGATTCATTGCGAATTATTCCAAAAAAGGTCGAACAATAATCAATCGATCCTTCAAATAAGTGACTATTAAGATAAGATTAAATCTTCTTGATTTAAAAAGACCGTTTTATGAGTTTTAAAAAATTATTTTACCAAATCAAGAAATTTCCGCTATTCACCATTTATGACTTGCTTATCTCTAGAACAAGAACTAATTTTACGAAAAATGTAAATATTTAAGTCTAAAACATAACTATTATGAAAATAAAAAAATATTCTTTAATTATTTTAGTTGGATTTGTATTCGGAGTAGTTTTCTTCTCATGTAATGATGACATGGAAGACATACAAATCGAACAGGAACCTATAGAAGAAGTTGAACAACTCACCCGCACAAGCGGACAAATTGTACGAGCCCGCAGGCGTCCCATAGTAGAATAGAAAGCATTAATTTTGGAATGAGTTTCATTAATTCTTAGTCTACCAATGATCAAAACTTTTTTAATGGCATAGCACTAGTTGAATAAGGAAAAACACCTGTGGAAATCTCCAGGTTTTGATCCAAACAACATGCTGAGTGAAAAAATTACCGGCTATGATTATCTTAATGAGGATGAACTACCGGACGATCAAAATGGCTACGGAACCCAAGTCATGCTCTTGATTTATGACTTGGTGAACCAGGTAAGGAATGCTCCAAACATCTTGTTTGATATCAGAAGAACGCATGATGCAAATGGTGTAGGCTTCTTTTCAGCCCTGATCCCTGCTATTGTGGATGCTGTTAATGAAGATGTAAATATCACGAATTTTATTTCAGCAACAACTATGATAAACGAAGACATGGGAAAGTGTCCACATTAGATTAGTCATAGATTATGCTGAAATCAGTAGGATGTTGATGGTAGCCGCTGCAGGCAGTTCAAAACACTGATAATAATGATGATTAAAATTATCTCATTCTAGAGGTTAAAAACTCTTAGTCAGGAAACATAGAGAGTTTAAAAAAATTGAGTAATAAATCTTTTACGCTCTAAAATAGCAATTTTCATTTACTTGCTCAAAAGTTCGAAGCTTTCGAACCTGTTAGTGCTACTCTTCAGCCAATTCATAATTGGATTCATTGCGAATTATTCCAAAAAAGGTCGAACAATAATCAATCGATCCTTCAAATAAGTGACTATTAAGATAAGATTAAATCTTCTTGATTTAAAA
>JBCCLN010000423.1:0-2250 GCA_039026865.1 Bacteroidota bacterium
AACAGCCCTCAACAAGTCAAGCTTTTCAACTTTTGAGCTATGCTTATAATGCTTCGCCATTATGTCAATGGCCAGGCTTTTAGCACGGTTAGAATGATATAATATGTTTTTGAGGTCTTTACCTCTAATTTTTTGATTGCCCATTTTGCAATTAATTAATAGTTGGTGAGCAGTTGAAAATCAACAATTGATCATCAAGCTGAGCGCCTTAATAAAAAGTTTAATTGAAGATTCGGTTCTGTACTGCCTCTCTGATAAAGACAAAAAAACCCGATCTAAATGGACCGGGCAGAATTATAAGCGCTTAAGTGTAGCTACTTAAGCCCGGTCTCTGGTACGATATGATAATTCTGCTCCAACATACGAACTCCTTTCTTTAGGATTCTGTGTGAGCTACAAAGGTAATATTATTTTTTGGAGAGTTGCAAGTCACATTATGAGGACTTGATAAAACTTTCGGGCCTTTTAGTTTAAAAGTCATTTCGCATCCGCCAGCTGGAGGAGAAGAAATCTTCCACTCTTTGCAAATCAGCAGTCCTTCAATTGATTTGTTCTAAGACCTTGTGCTGATGGTAAAGATGCCTAGCGGCATGACTTAAAAAAACTATTCCCGCATCTCTTTATCTGACATGTCTTGATCATAAAACTTCCCATCTTTTCCAAAGCCCATACATCAGAAACTTCCCTCAGCTCGGAAAGAATCTCATCCCCTTTATGTACCTGTTGTTTTGCCTTTCTTCTAAGCTTTCTATTTGCGTCTCTCTTGTCCTCTTTTTCTGAGGTTGCACCAGTTATTCCTCTTTTTGGGGTCTTCCTTTTTGACCTGCTCATAATTGAAGCTAATTCTTGCTGTAAAATCCTCTTCTCATTTCGACCAACACCGTATTCAACTCATCAAAATCTGGCTGATCAGGGAAGCTGGAATTTTCATAAGCTTCATTGATTGAATCGATCTTAGTTTCGGCCAGCTCTACAAGCTCTCCATATTGAAATTCACCTTTTTTGATCCTTAAAAGATAATCCCTGTCCTCCCTCCTTACGTTAAGAATTCCACTCTTTCCAATCTCCTCACACATTGTTAATAGCCTAATGGTATGCATCATGTTCTTAGCGTCATAATTTTTTCCATGATCCAAAGTGTTTTGATAGCGTGTGTCATTTCGCTTTTCAACCCATTCCCAATATTCCTTGTAATCCTTACAGTATTTAGAGTAAGCAGACTTATTGAAAGACATCATTGCAATTGGCTCGATTCCTTTGGGAACAGAGCTTAATGAAACCTCATTAGCAGTTTCCTTCCTTGCAATTCCTTTGAATGAAGGCTCTCCATAATACAAACCATACATTTCATGCATGTGTGGGATTTTTGAAAGGCCACATTTTGCCTGATCTAAATGGTTTATTTGGAGAAATTCAGCAACAGGAATTGAGCCTTGCTGGTAAGCCACAAAGCAAAAGTCTAAAATGCCTTTTCGTTCCTTTTCTACCGGATTTAGAATCTTTTTATTTAGCCCTTTTGCTTTCCGTACTTGAGTCATGGCGTAACCGCCAAAGCTATCTTTACATTGCTTTGAAAGCAGATTCATGGTTCTGATCTTTTTAAATACAGGATGAATTTTTCTAACAGAATCTTCAGGTGTGTATAGTAATTCCAGTATGTTCGGATTGCTTTTGGAAAGCAACTCTACAAATCGACCTAGCTCGTAATAAACAATATCATTGGTTTCATTGCTTACCTGCCCTACATAGTTCAAACCCAAATAATCATCTTCTGGAAGTACGAATACACCTTTTATATCCACATCTGATTCTGGAGTGGCTAAACCGTAAGCCTGACTCCCGCTCAAACATTCAAATACAATGATATCTTTTGAATAAAGCTCTTCCAGTGTCATAATTTTCTTTTCCCCCGCTGGCGGGGGCCAGGGGGTGGAACTTTAGCATTTTTTTCAATCCAACCTGCAATGCTATTATAAACGCGATCTATTTGTTGTAGCACTTCTTCATCTGTATACCGCAAAACGGTGAAGCCATGTTTTTCAAGATCTAAGGTTCTCCTCTCATCGTTTAGAGACACCTCCTCATAGGTATGCGTAATTCCGTCAACTTCGATTATGAGATTTAGCTCCTTACACATAAAATCAGCAATATAATTTAGAACGGGTCTCTGTCTACGGAATTGCGCATACCTATGAGGAGGTGTCTCTAAACGATGAGAGGAGAACCTTAGATCTTGAAAAACATGGCTTC
>JBCCLN010000424.1:0-2239 GCA_039026865.1 Bacteroidota bacterium
GCCAAATAGACTTAGGTAGGGGAAAAAGGAGTATCATAAAAGGAGGTATTTATATTCCGAAATATCAAATCACCGTAAATAAGGACCTGCGCTTAAATCATGAATGAAATTTACAGAGGACAGGTATCCTTATTACTGTCTCTATTACCAGAGATAGCCGAGGAAGAGTGTTTCGCATTGCATGGAGGAACAGCGGTCAATCTGTTTGTGCGTGAAATACCCAGGTTATCTGTCGACATTGATTTGACTTATCTGCCAATCGAAGATCGTCAAACCTTCCTAAATAATATTACTGATGCTTTAGAACGGATAAAGGGGCGAATTCTTTCCGTATTCCCCAGGGCAACTGTTCAACATCAGAATGAAGTTTCAAAACTTCAAATCTCCAATAGAGGTTATCAGATTAAGGTGTAAGTAAACCAAATCAACCGGGGTGTTCTTTCTGATCCTATTGAATATCAGTTATGCGAAAAAGCCCAAGATCAATTCGATGCATTCTGCTCAATCACAGTGGTTCCATTCTCCCAATTGTTTGGAGGGAAAATATGTGCCGCATTAGACCGACAACATCCAAGAGATCTTTTTGATGTAAAATACCTCCTGCAAAATGAGGGAATCAATGAAGAAATAAGAAAGGGGTTTCTTCTTTCAGCACTAAGTAGCAACCGTCCTGTACATGAACTACTTCAGCCTAATTTACAGAATCAACGAACTGCTTTCGAAAACCAGTTTTCTGGTATGACTGCTGAACCATTTAGCTATGATGATTTTGAAGCGACCAGGAATACCCTTATTTCCAACATATCAAATTTCTGGACTGACTCAGACAAACAATTTCTAATCGGTTTTTTGAAATTGGAACCCAATTGGAATATCTATGACTTTGAAAGATTCCCATCGGTTCAGTGGAAAATCCAGAACCTGGCAAGACTTAAACTAAACAACCCTATTAAGCATTGGGAGCTAGCTAGATTATTAGAAAAGTCACTTTCAGAGAAATGAGCAAAAATCCCGAGCCATACGAACAGAGGATGAATACAGTTATACGAATTCCATGTGACCTTTGAAAAATATCTATACACATCAAATGAAAAGTTTAATGCCTTACTAATAGTGAACTCCTTAGAACCTTCAGCTGAGCGACTCGAACTGTACAAAGCTCTTTTTAAAGTCAGATAGGATGTTTTCGCTATCCGTTGGGAAAAAGGAAGTAAGAAAGGATACTTTCCTGCATTTTATTATGATCCATACTTGTTCAAGCGTCATAAAATGAAAAGTAGTTCCTTTTCCAACTTCACAGAGAAATCCTATCAGAAACTTGATGATTATCAATTCAAAACGCACTTCTCAGGAGAGCAACATATTGGAGTATATCCTTTACTAGAGGATAATACCAGTTGGTTCATCGCAGCAGACTTTGACGGTAAAAAATGAAAAGAAGAAAGCTTGGTTTTTCTCGAGTAATGTTCTGAAAACAGTATTCCGTCCTATTTGGAGAAGTCTCAATCTGGAAATGGTGCGCACATCTGGGTCTTCTTTAATAAGAATTATCCAGCTCATAGAAGCAGAAAGGTGATAATTACGCTTTTAGAACAAGCAGGAGCATTCTCGATAAATTTATCATCGAAAATAGTTTTTAACCGCAAACTCGTTTTGTTCAATAAATATGGTTTTAAAAGCATTCAAATTATTTTGCTCGTAAAAGAGTAACATAGCCTTTTTATAGTCCAGGGAATCTACACTACGATAGGACAAGGGACATGCACCATCAGCAATAAGGAGGGCGTTGCTAATCATTCGACCGGTACGCTTATTTCCATCTTCAAAGGGTTGTATATAGGAAATCAATGCTACGGCGAGTAAAGCTCTTTCAAAGCCATTATCCTTTGTGTTAATCAGCTCGCACATAAGTTCAAGGTTTTCCCTGATTTGAAACTCATTATCCAAAGGCTTATAGGCCGTACCTGTAATACCGACCGCTCGTGATCTGATATTGCGACCTACATCCAAATCTTTTATTAGTAAGGAATGGATTTCTTCTAAAGTACATAAGTCCAGATTTTTAGCAAGGTCTTTGTTTTCCATGAGATAAGTCACAACCTCCTTATGATTAAGCAGCATTATAGCTTCTTCTTTGGTCTTATTATCGGCCTCCTGCTTTTCTCTGAACAGTCTTTCCGTTTCCAGTAGGGTGTAAGTGTTCCCTTCAATCTGCGATGATTTCCAACTTAATTCTATA
>JBCCLN010000425.1:0-2229 GCA_039026865.1 Bacteroidota bacterium
GGGGGGTGCTGCCGAAAGTGACGTCTTTCATAATATGCTTTTTGAAAATCCTGGTTTTCCAAATAAATGGATTTCAATAACGGTGGAGGGAGTAACCGCAAATAGATCTTGAATCGGAACAAGGATTGAACTGGAGGTTAAAGACGAGACTGACCGTTTGAGCACGTTTTATCATTACATCAATTCGGGAGGATCGTTCGGATCCAATACCCTGAGAGCGGAAATAGGGATTGATGCAGCAAAAAGCATAACCAAAATAAGGGTGATATGGCCGGATGATAAGACGGCCACCCAAACCTTTCAGGACCTCATTCCAAATCATCACTATTATTTGAGGCAAGGAGAAAAACTCAAATATAATGACCTGGAAACCGTATCATTTTAGGATTGTGTGAACCAGACCTGTATGAATTTTAGTACTTCTTGAAGATGAGAAACCTAACCCGAAAAATTCGGGTGTTATTCATGGAGATGAGGTAATACGTGGAATAGGAGGTAATTGATTTCGAATAAGACGACAAAATCGTTGCCCAAATTTAAGGAACCAAAAATCATTCAAAATGAACATTAAACTACTGTAAATCAATTACTTGAATCAACCCGCCACTATTTGTGGTGAATAATGCGAGTTAAAATTCTAGAGATGGAGTTTCATCCCTTCATGAGATGCCTTGAAACCAATTTTTTTATAAAACTTGAGCGCTTCGGGTCTTTTCTTATCCGTGGTTAATTGAACTAAATGGGCACCACGTTCTTTTGACTTTTCAATGGCCCACTTAAACAATTTTTCACCTATTCCTTTACCTCTTTGATCTTTGCGAATTCGTACGGCTTCTATTTGAGATCGAATTCCTCCTTGATAGGTCAGATATTGCATGAAAGATAATTGGAACGTGCCAATAATACCTTCCTTTTCATTTTCCAAAACCATCAGATTCTGATTTGGATCATTTTGAATATTTTCAAATGCGTGATAATAGTTATTAGGGAGTGGTTCATTAAAGTCTTCTCTTTGATTTCCGAGTTTATCATCTGCAAGCATCCGCACAATTTCCACTATATCTTCTTTTTTCGCTTTTCTAATGGTCATGCAATGAAGAGGTTAAGGTGTTTCCGATGAAGAATAATTCAGTAGGAGATTACTTTACGCATTGTTTTCAGGTGTATAGAGTCTATTTTCCCATTGCACAGATGGAATTCGCGATAAACCGCATCGGCGGACCATTTCCATCTGGCGGTTGGTAGAATTTCGCCTTTTGAATCTTTATGCTCATTTCATAATTTCTCTATCATTGATTTTTAGCTGCTCACATTTGCAACGTGTATTCATCTAATATGCTTAATTTTTATCAATCTTCATATCCTAAGCATCGTCTTTCGCAAAGCTATAAAATATACATTTCCAGTTCCCCCCAACCCTACGCGCAAGGTTCGCTTATGCCTATTCAAATGAAACCGACATCCAATAATGCTGTCTTGCCTGCATCGTCAATGGCTCACTTTACTCTGACCCAACAAATAAATCTATCCGGTAGACTACTCAAAAACTTATGAAAAGAACATGAACTTAGCATCCTTAGCATACTACCTAACATGAAGATGGAGAACCTGAAACTTGCAGAAACCATAGTCCACCCTGTGTTTTATACATGGCCGTAAAAACGTCTCTTTTGCCCTAATCATTCTGTTCATTAGCGTTCAATCGACTCCATGTTTTTGAATCTGTGATTCGCTGTAAGATTTTTTTCTGCCAGCTCAAACCAATCCTTTAATCGACTCCATAAAAAAGTAAAAGCTACTTTCTCTATATCATCCTTGTCATATGCATTGTGAATCTATGCCTTAATTTCACTCGGTGGAATTCCACCCGATATCATTTCAAAGGTTGCTAAATGGAATTTATCATCTAAACCATCACGGTTTAAATCTCTATCAATTTTCAAGAGCTTGATTTTTGATTCGTATCGCATAGGTCAAAATGTTTTACAATATCTAGCTAAGTTCAGTGAACACATCCTTTCAAATTGATTCTAAAGTTAATGGGCATCCCTAAAAACTCAGTTCAAGAATTTGAGGTAGCGATTTTTTCCTGAGACAAGACGTCAAAAACGGAGTTTAGCAGCGTTAACCCGAAAAATTCGGGTGTTATTCATTGAGATGAGGTAACACGTGGAATAGGAGGAAATTGATTTCGAATAAGATGCCAAAATCGTTCCCCAAATTTGAGGA
>JBCCLN010000426.1:0-2228 GCA_039026865.1 Bacteroidota bacterium
ACCCATGGTCGTCTTTCTCCAAAGATGTTGCCTTGGCAAATGTACGGGGATATCGTTTCTGGATTCTACGGTTCTAAAGGTATGCCAGTATCCCTCCGAGCAACTACCTGTTTGAATTTACTTTAAAATTGTTAGGTAGTAGTTCTTCAAGTTTTTGGATATTATAGTCAGGGATATTTTCCAGTACATATTGTAGCCACTTTCTTGGACTGATGTTGTTGATTTTACAACTTCCGAAGAAGGAGTATAGCATTGCTGTGTTTTGAGCGGCTCTATGTGAACCAGCGAAGAGATAGTTTTTCCTACCTAAAGCTAAAGGTCGAATAGCATTTTCAATTAGGTTATTGTCCAATTTGAGTTTGGGATCTAGTAGTACGGCTTCTAATTTATGATATTGATTTAGGTAATATGTCATGGCTTTTCCTATGCTGCTTTGTGGTAGTACTTTTAAGCTTTCACTTTCTATCCACGTTTTGATTTCTTTGATAAGAGGAGCAATATGTTTTTCTCTGAGTTTTTGTTTTTCTTTTAGATCTTCTTTTACTTCGAGGTTAATTTGCTTTTCAAAGCCATAGATTTTACTAAAAATAGCTAGTGCATGTTTGGCTCTTTGTGGGTCGTTGTCTTGTGCCTCGAAGAATTTTCTTCGGGCATGTACCAAACAGCCTATTAAAGTAATTCCTTTTTGCTGTCCTATTTTATCATATACTTTATAGCCATCACATTGGAGATAGCCTTGGTAATTCTCTAATAGTTCCTTTGGTCCATGGATGCCTCTTCCTTTTCGGTAATTAAAAAGTACCAGTTTTTGCAACGGGCTGTGATATACCCATTGATAACCTTGGTGTGAACTTTTCATTTTGTCTTTATCTAATACTTTTATAGGACTTTCATCTGCTTGAATGTAATCTTGGGATAAGATTTTTTGTTTTAATGTATTGTATAGAGGGTCGAGTAAAATACAACAAGCATTTACCCAATCTCCGAAGGTACTTTGAGAAGCCTGCCAACCAAAATCACGTTGAAACATTTGAATTTGTCGGTATAGAGGCAGATGGTCTACGTATTTACTCACTAATATGTGAGATAATAGCGAAGCTTCGGCAATGGACTTTTCTATTGGACGTGTGGGTAGGTCAGCTATTAGCACTCCTAGGCCATCTACTTTTACATATTTAGGACGAATGGTACGTCTTTTCACTAAACTAGCAGGAGTATATTCTAAAGTATCTGTAACTTCCTCTCCTATTTTTTTGAGTCCTTCTACATTAGCTTCTGGTTCTATGATTACTTCCTTTACAGGTAAATGCTCTGGCAGAGCATTACGCCCCTGATGCTTCTTCTCAGTACGTGTGTAGGTGATTTCTTCTTTTGCAGGCTCAGTTGCACTATTGACTGTTAATTCTTTTGAGAATAAGTTGAGTTGTTCTTCATTGGTAGTCGTTGGAATAAAGCGTTCTGATTTGAAGCCTTGGAGGAGTTTTATCAGCTGATTAAGCTGTAATTTCAGCGAAGCAATTTCCGCTTTTTGAGATTCATTTTCCTTCTGTAGTTGCGCTATTGTCACAAGAAAAAGATACTGAAATCATAAGTAATGACAAAGGATTTAGTCGGTTTTATATCGCTTTTCTTCTGATAAATTTCCAACTGTAAATCCATCGAATAAAAGTATGAGCGATGGGTAGTCTAACAGGATACTTTTTACAGATTCGTCATATTTTGGAAGTTTAAAAACGCCTTTTTCTAAACGTTTATAGTACAAAACAAAACCTCCTGTACGCCAGTGTAAAAGTTTCATCTTATTGCGGAGCTTGTTCACAAAGATGAAAACGGTACCACTCACTGGTGAAGTATTCAAATCACGCTGCACTATACCACAAAGACTATCAAAGCTTTTACGCATATCGGTGGCTTGAAGGTATAATTCGTAGTTGTGAGAGGAATCTAAGTTTAGCATGGCTATTTGTTTTGAAAACAAAACTAATTGCCACGATCGTCTAGAACAATACGCAGTTGCTCGGGGGGATACTACTTATCAGCTCTATTGTTTTTTATCACTTTTATATCCTTTGCTCAGGCACCTGAGTTAATGAGCTATCAAGCCTTAGTACGTAATGCTGGTGGTGACCTAATCCAAGATACTTCGGTGGGCATTAGAATAAGCATCCTTTTAAACTCAGATACTGGTACAGGCGTCTATACTGAGACCCATACGGTCAGCACTAATG
>JBCCLN010000427.1:0-2151 GCA_039026865.1 Bacteroidota bacterium
CATTCGATAGAATGGTTTATCACACCAGAGAAATTATACGCCCCGACCGATCGAATCCCAGGATACACAAACCCAAGAGATCTTATTATCAAAATTATAAACCGTTATGAAAATAAATGCTTAACTAAACGACATTGATTACTAATACTTAATTTAGTAAAGCTTTCATTCGAAATCAATTACTTTATACTTAGTGTATTACCTCATCTCAAAGAATAACACTTGAATTTTTCAGGCCAACTTTCTTCAAAGGCATCATCGTCTTGCTGGTCTTTGTTGAGTGTTTTCCCATTGCTCAAATTTTTCTGTAAAATGATGACAATAGCTTGAGTTTTTTTGCTGAATTGGCTTTCATGGTTCCTATTATTTATTATCTCTCACTATAATTTTCCTTAGACAATTAAATAGTGATGTTTTGTAAAAACGCGTTCTATTCCAAAAATATCCTATAGTGCAAATAGGAACTATCTTCAGTCTATCAGGATCTTTATCCTGATTAAAGAGTGGAGATTAGCATATAAGTTTCCCAATCTTTTCATCTAATCATCTGAAATAAGAAAAGACTAGTTACGATATACTTAAAGAGCACCAATCAATAGGGTGATATTCGTATTTTAGAGAGCTTGATCCACTCTTTTTCCATGCGGTAGATTTAGAAATCACTTGTTACATTTCACTATTTCTAGCTATTGTATCAAATTACTTTAACCCGAAAAATTCGGGTGTTATTCATTGAGATGATGTAACACGTTGACTATGAGGCAATTGATTTCGAATCAGAGGACAACATCGTTCTCCAAATTTTGAGGAATCAAAAATCATTCATTATGAATATTAAACTGCTGTAAATCAATTACTTGAATCAACTCGCCATTATTTGTGGTGAATAATGCGGGTTAATATGAATTTTTGAAATACATCAACCACATAAGAGAATGACTAAATTAGTACCTATCAAAAAAGCAAACTGTTACTACCGATTTTAATTTAAGGACATTTCTAGGATCGATTGGATTTGTGTTTTGTATGGGAAGTTTATGCGATATACTTTAGGATACCTCAAAAATTGAAAGTGGGTTTTAGAGGTGTCTTTTAATGCGTAAAATGAAAATCAAGAATACAAATGATTACCAATTGTTGAGTTAGCAACATGATTATTCCCGAAGACTTACTCTTGGCACATGGAGCCACCACGATAGAATATCCTAAGGGTGTGGCGATATTTGACAGAGGGGAAGAAGCCATCAATTACTATCAGGTGAAAAATGGTGAAGTGAAAATGGTGAATTACAGTCAAGATGGGCAGGAATTTGTACAGGGATTCTTCAAAAAAGGAGATAGCTTCGGAGAACCTCCCATTTTCGGAAATTTTGCTTATCCAGCAAGCGCGGTTACGGCACAAAGAAGCGAAATCTTCAAACTAAGAAAGCGACACTTTTTTGAATTGTTGGAAGCACACTTTGAAATTCACAAAAAATTCAATCGAATACTTTCTAATAGATTGAGATATAAAGGGATGATGTTGAGTGAAATTTCTTCACACTCCCCGGAGCATCGAATCAGAACATTGCTTTCTTTCCTAAAAGATCAGATTGCTCTGGAAAGTGAATTCGAAATTCCGTATACCCGGCAGCAGATTGCAGATATGACTGGGTTGAGGGTTGAGACAGTAATCAGGGCCATTAAAAAGATGGAAAGTAATGGCAATTTGAAAATTCTCAACCACAAAATAGTATTTTAAACAAAATTTCATCGTCACATTTACACAGAATCCTTTGAGTTAAATGCTTACAAAATTATTTAACCTTAATAGCAGAAAGGAAATTTCTACGTAATACCTGTCAAATCATCCTGCTTTACACATCGTAATTTGATATGAGCTGAATCTAAGATTAGGTATTTAACCCGAAAAATTCGGGTGTTATTCACCGAGATGAGGTAACACGTTAAATATGAGGTAATTGATTTTGAATGAGAAGACAAAATCGTTCCCCAAATTTGAGGAATCAAAAATCATTCTGTATGAATATTAAACTATGGTAAATCAATTACTTGAATCAAACCGCCACTAGTTGTGGTGAATAATGCAGTCATCCAAAAAAAGGGTTTTTCCATAACTCAAACTTATCAATGTATTTTGTTTTAGGGAAA
>JBCCLN010000428.1:0-2151 GCA_039026865.1 Bacteroidota bacterium
ATTGGATCAATGCAGTCAAGATAGACGACACGGGCAAGGCCATCGTGAAGGTGAAGCTGCGCAAGAAAAGTGATGAGGACTATAAGAAGCAGCAAGAAGCCCTCAAAGACGATAAGCAAGCCAGGCTCTTCCTCAAAGTGACCTGCCAAGGTGATGACAGGAAGCATAAGATCGCCTTTGGCGAACATTTTAAGCTGATTGTGGGGGATGATCACACAATTTTTGTTACTAGAAAATGGGAATATTGGTCAGGGCAAAACAGTAACAGCGCTACAATTGGTGAATTACGTTTTGGGAAAATAATTGGTTATGTCTGCGAACCGCATGGACCTGAAACTACTGTAAGGGGGCAAGATAAGCGTGTTCCAGTGGGAGAATACAAATTTAAATGGCACACTTCTACTAACTTTCCAAAAGACAAGTACGTATCTATCGGAAGACCTGTATTAATAATGGATTTCCAAAACTATTTAATCAAAACGTATCTGAAAACAGAGGTATTCTAATTCATATAGGTAACACAGGGGCTGATTCAGAAGGCTGTTTATTACTCGGTAAAGGATTATCAAGGACAAGCGACGGTAATGTGAGAGGGGAGATACAAAGTGGTGATATTTTTTATGAAATTATAAATTCAATTGAAGAAAAAGGGATTGAGAATATTAGAACAGTCATTAATGATGAAATTAACTAAAAAAGTCTTCATAATCATATGTCTTTTTTGTGCATCAGTGAGCTTTTCACAAGAATGCGAGGGGGAATTATGGTTTAATGATTCTAATCCATGGTCTAGTCAAGAAGTTATAGAAACAGATATTATCAATAAGGTTGATTTGAGCCCTCTTTTTACTGATAAGAGGACTGATTTTTTAGGTTACATTGGTGAAAATAAAAGAAGACTATTTGTTGACTTAAGCTTTGTTAAAAAAGTAGATGGTCATAAGTATCTCATAGCTGGGAAAACAAAAGTTGGTGCAAATAATAGGGAGTTTAGAGGATATCTAGAAATTGAAAATACGTATCAATTCAAAGAATTTATTAATGGGGTAGATGACTTTATGAAAGGAAAAATCCTAAATCAAGGTATCGCAGTAGCTAACTGTCTTTTTGTAGAAGATTTTAGTTACAGTTCGACTGGTATCTTTGAAGGACAATTCGTTGTAAGATGGTATTTAACCTTAGATAATGAGTTAAAATATGACGATATTACTTCATTTTCTGATTCATATTTTAATAATCAATTTTATGGAGATTGGACTAGTTACAAAACTGGAAAATCATCGGTTGTTGCGTGGGGACATTATAGAATACCTTGTTCAGGAGATTTAGATTGGGGTGCTTCTGAATTTTCTCCAAATCCAAAGTATTATCAATATGGCTGGGAAGATTATGAGCCATAAGCAGTAAGCTGCCCTTGCGCTGTTGCGAGGCTGTGCCTCGTATCCCTTTGCTGGCGCGAGGTGTGCTGTGAGTGAACTAGCTCTTCGGGATGTTCCGCAGGGCATCCCGCAATGCTCTTTAGTTAAGAAAAAGTGGCCTCATTTTGAGATCACTAGACTTCTAATTATCTTAAAAGCAAGGAATAGAACTTGACCTTGAATATAGATTATTTTGACGAAAAAGATGCTTTTTTATCAGGAAGTCGTGTACAGGCGAATTATACCTACATGGATCACACGTTTGAGTCGTATAACACCGTAGTAGTAGATGAGAATGGCGAAAATCCAGAAGAAGTGAATTTCGATGGCAATACATTGCCTGGAATTCACCCACATACTTTTGTCGGTGGCCTGGACATTGTAACAAAGCCAGGTTTTTACTTCAACGGTACTTACAGTTTCTTCGATGATATATTTTTAAATAATGAGAATAGTTCAGAAGATGACTCATATCAATTACTTAATTTCAAGATAGGTTTTGCAAAGCGGATTTCAGATAATATTGGATTCAATGTCGTTTAGTTAAGGGTATGTAATAAGTAACTGTGTTTTAATTTTTTTTTACTACTTTCAGTACTCAGGTATAAGGGGGGTATTTCTTCCCATTTTTCCGTTAAAACTACTTCATACAGAGAACATTTATCAAACGATATTGACTATGAGATCGACGAATCAACTTACAGAGGCCGTGCAAAATTCGGCCATGAAAGGG
>JBCCLN010000429.1:0-2144 GCA_039026865.1 Bacteroidota bacterium
ATTTATGCGGATCAAAAGAAATTCAATACTAATGTCGCTGCCATTTATATGGGTATATGTCTAGGGCTCTATCCCGCAATCGCTTTCCTTTTTATCATGGTAAAAGCATTGCCATTCGATTTTACCGTGTTGAGTTGGATTTTCCTGGGTTTTTGGGTCGCCTTTACCATTTATGCTTTTGTAATCAAAGATTTATATAAGATCACAAAAAATGCTTTCTATCTGGCTGGTTTTTTAGGTATTGTGGTTCCCTTTTTCAATGGCTTACAATCCGGTCTTTGGTTTTGGAAGTCCCTAAAAGAAGGCTACACCGATTCATTTTTAGTTGACATGAGTTGGTTGCTTTTCAGTGTCGTTACACTGATTGTCGCATTTAAAACCAAAAACAAAAAAGTGAAGCCTATCTCACAACCTCAAGAAAAAGAAATTGAGAAAGAGAAGAAATCAATCCCTTTACCTAATCGAATAAAATCTCAGCTGAGAAAAGAAGAGCCTGTTTTAGCCATTAAGCCCGAACAACTTAACTAACCATAATCGATAATAAGAAATCACTGATATCTGACTAAAATTTAAAGATTGAGCAATTTTTTAAAATCTATCTGACTTTTAAATGGATCAAAAGTGAACAGTTGGTTTTTGTTGCTTTCTTATTAAAATGTCTCTAACCCAAAAAATTTAGGTGTTATTTGTTGATATAATGTAATACGTTGTGTAGGAGGTAATTTATTTCGAATAAAAGAACAAAAATTAGACTTGATGATTATTTGTATATCAAATTTTAAAATACTTATTTCAAGCCCAAAAAAACATTGATTTTTTAAAAAAAAGGACACTAATTAATAAGAAATTAATTTAATCCTACATTACTACTGGCCAAAAGATGATATCTACTCTTCTATTGGCAGATCTGCCTTCCCAGGTGCTGTTGTCATAGATAGGATTAAACTGACCAAAATCCCGTATGGCTATTTGGTTAGTTTTAAAATCTAACATCAGTAGCTTTTGGATAGCCGCTTCACTGCGCATCTGGGAAAGCCATTGGTTAAATTCAACGCCTCCAATATTGTCTGTATGACTATGGATAGTTATAGTGTAATCTTTAATACCTGGAATGGAATCTACTAACTGTTTGAGGTTAGAGAATTGACCCGTGTCTATGAAATAACTCCCTCCACCAAAATATATGCTTGTAAGAATATAGGGTTGAGGTTGATCCTGAGCTTGACTCAGAAAATTTCCTGTTACAAGAAAAATAAAAAGCACTAACCTCATGAATAAGGAACGTCCATCCGGTATCCCTTGTTTAGATAATCTACGGTTAAAATCTATCTATCAGTCATCAATCAGATCGACGGCTATATATTTCGTGTTTCTTTGAAAAGATGAAAACGGTTTGTCTTGTCTTGAAATAGGTCTACAAAATCACTAATGTTAAAGCTCAGGATTTATTTAGTGCAGGTGAGAATGATGTCAATTATTCATTCAGCGAAAATGAAGAAGGAGACTTTAAGTTTTGCTTGGAAATTTACATCAACATTAATTTAGCAAACTCAATACATTTGAAAACGGATTTTGATTTGGCTAAGAAAATAGTCACCTTGGAATGTCAAAATGTTCTAATAAGTGATGATGAGGTAAAGGATTTTACTTGATAGAAACGGTGTCTCTCACAAGGTAACTCAGAATGTAAATTTTGAAGAGAGCATTTTTATCAATCAAAAATCACTCATAAAATAAGATAAAAAGCAAGAATCTAAGAAGAAAGCAGACATAATTAAGTAAGGTACCCCCCTACCTGACGCAAGCGTCCGCTTGTGTCTATCCAATTAACCCGAAAAATTCGGGTGTTATTCATTGAGATGATGTAACACGTTGAATATAAGGTAATTGATTTCGAATGGGATGCCAAAATCGTTCCCCAAATTTGGGGAAACAAAAATCATTCAGAATGAATGTTAAACTACTGTAAATCAATTACTTGAATCAACTTACCACTTATTTTGGTGAATAATGCGGGATAAGCCAATTGAACTGTGGAGTGCGGAGGTAATTGATCAGAAGGTAGATGACATTCATATGAATCCTATTGTCGTTGGTTTTGTATCAGAACCGGAGCATTGGAGGTATAGCAGTGCAATGGATTA
>JBCCLN010000430.1:0-2113 GCA_039026865.1 Bacteroidota bacterium
AATATAAAGTATTCTATAGCTTCCATTGACCTCAATCTCGGCTACCAAATCTGAGTTGAGATGAATATCTTTTAAATGCTGAAAAAAGTACGTTGGACGCGCTTCCTCGTCCACATAATGAGCAATCAATTCATTCACGCTGATCTCTAATTGTGCTACATCGTAGTTCTCTGGTACTTTTAAGTAAGTTCGATGACTGACCCCCCCATAGGTATTGGTCATCCAGTAGGGATAGAGGTCCTTAATACTTTCTATGGAAATGAAGGCATGGCATTCGAAGTGGGTGTTGTTCGGCAGGTCTTCTATAATGCCGGTGACAATATGGTTTCTACCCTCGATTTTTAGCGTCTCTCCCATCACGTGGTCGTGTTTGAAAAGCTTTATGGCAGTTGTTCTATCCAACACTATTCCATAAGGATTTTTCAAAGCTGTACCCGCGTCGCCACTAATAAAAGTTGTCTGAAATACTTCAAAAAAATTAGGATCAGCCGCAATTGAATAGTCCTCCCAAAAAGTCTGATCGTTGACTGTAATATGGAGTTGTAAGAAATCCAACCGGGTATACATGACCTGAGAATCGAGATTATTTTGCATCGCAGATTGGAGCAAAAAGGGAGTCAGCGTAGAGGTTGTTTTGGTATCACCTCCTTGATCATAGATTCCAGCAACCCGATAGATCTGTTCATAATCTCCAAAATGTTTATCATAGCTTAGTTCATGATTGATGAAAAGAGCAATGAGCGTACAAACGGTGATTCCTACCGATAACCCTAACAGGTTAATAATTGTGTAAAGTTTATTTTTCAGGAAGTTTCTTTTCGCTGTTTTGAATGGTAATCCAATCATGAGAAAATGTGATTTTGAATTTAGTTTGGTAATTGCCTTTAGTTTTAGCAAGGTTAGACTTTGAAAAATCCAGATAAGGTTGGCTTGTACATTCCCTTTCTCTTCCACCAACTCATGATACCATTCCTCAAAATCTCCAAGGAGATCAATGCGATTTTTGGGTGTGCATCTTTCAAATAAATTGTATAACCAATTCGGGGGCTTCTTCATTAGGCAATATTTACCTGAAATACACCTTCAGGAATATTCTGCCAAAGTTTCTTCCTGTCATCCATCGTTTCCTTCAGCACTTGCTGGCCGTGCATAGTGACGGTAAAGTACCGCTTAGGCTTGCCGCCTCGTATGCTAGTAGCTTCACCAAGTCGTGAGGTTAGGTATCCTTTCTTCTCAAGTCGGTATAATCCTGTATGCATGGCTCCCATACTCACTTTTCTATTCAGCCGTTTATCAATTTCTTTTTTAATGGCTAGTCCGTAAGCTCCATCTTCCAGAATCCCTATGGTGAGCATAATGACTTCTTCTAGTTCACCAATATATTTCCTTTGGCCCATTTCAATTATTTTCTTTTTGCATATTTAATATGAAATTAGGCAAAAAATATTTTAACTGCAAAGAGAAAATAATACGATTTATAGTCAAAATTTGCATATCTTCTGCAAACCCTATTTTATAATCCGATTTTGAGTTATAGATACATCCTATCAAAAAAATCGATATTGCTATGTTAGAGATTAGGTTGGTTTTTTCATCTATATGGTAAAACTTTAAGATTCCATTCACCTTCTAAACCCCAAATTTTGCAATGTTGTAAATTTGTTCTTTTTCGCAATTAATTTAGAATGATGAAGTACCTAGCTACTTTTCTGTTACTCACAGGGTCTTTTTACGCATTTACTCAACAATTTGATACTTCCAAGCTTGGTAAGTTCTTAGACCTGGTTGAAGAAAACGAGAGGGGTATGGGAAGCCTTTCTATCTTTAAAGATGGCGAAGAGGTCTATCAAAAATCCATTGGGTATAGCTCCCTCTCTGATAGAAAAAAGGCAAACGAAAAAACTTCCTACCGCATAGGATCTATCTCGAAGACCTTTACGGCAAGTATTATAATGCAACTAATCGTAGAAAAAAGACTCTCTCTAGAGACTAAACTTGCAGACTATTTTCCTGAAATACCTAATGCAAATAGCATCACAATAGCGTATCTGCTTAGGCACAGAAGTGGAATTTTCAACTTTACTAATTCAAAAGATTTCGCTGATTGGATGAC
>JBCCLN010000431.1:0-2109 GCA_039026865.1 Bacteroidota bacterium
GAAGGCACGGCAACGTCCACTGCCAGTGAACAAGGCAACAAGAAAACAACAACTGTGTATGAGCGGATAGACAGCGGCACGCTGGGCAGCGAAGTGTATTTGGTAGTGGAGACAGCTAACCTGCGGGGCAAAAAGGTGGACATCGAGATCTTCGACCAGGAAAAATTGCTGGCCGAGGATGACGAAACGGCTATCAAGGTGATAAGGGATGACCAAGAGACAGATTGGATCAATGCAGTCAAGATAGACGACACGGGCAAGGCCATCGTGAAGGTGAAGCTGCGCAAAAAAAGTGACGAGGACTACAAGAAGCAGCGAGAAACCCTCAAAGACGACAAGCAAGCCATGCTCTTCCTCAAAGTGACCTGCCAAGGTGATGACAAGAAGCATAAGAAGGTGTTCTTGAAGCCGATTGAGGAAGATCAATATATTCATCCAATCGCCTTTGGCGAACATTTTAAGCTGATTTGTGGAGACCCTTACACATTTTATATCACTAGGGAGTCAGAAGTTTGGCGTGGTGATAATGAAAGTAGCATGACACTAGGTAAGTTTAGGTTTGGTAATATGGAAGGGTATATTATTGAACCTTACGGTCCTGAAACTACTGAAAGAGGAAAAGATAAGCGTGTTCCAGTTGGAGCTTATAATATAACATGGCACAATCAAGGCTCCTATCCAAAAAATGTTTATACAAAGAATGGGAGACATGGTAAAAACCAGAAACTTAACTTAGATGATTTTCAGGAATTAAATTATGGTGTCATAAAACTGTACAATGATAATCTACCTACTGATAGAGCTATTTTAATGCATGCAGGTTCTCATGGAGGATGGACTAAAGGTTGTATCTTGGTTAATAAGGAAATCGATAAAACTAAAAGAAAACTATTTAAAATAAATGACTCTGTAAAAACACTCTACGAAGTAATTGAAAGGATTGAAGAGATTGGAATTAAAAACATTAAAATTATAATTGAAGATGAGATCAATTAGTCTATTAGTACTGTTATTTAT
This sequence comes from Bacteroidota bacterium, assembly GCA_039026865.1. Lineage (GTDB taxonomy): Bacteria > Bacteroidota > Bacteroidia > Cytophagales > Cyclobacteriaceae > Ekhidna. Next base: position 1,018 of record JBCCLN010000431.1, read on the forward strand.
CTATGATTACTCTTTTGCTCAACAACCTTGCACTGTAGATGAAATACTAGATAAACACCTGCTTACAAAAGTAGAATATAATAGAAATGAACTTGATATCGACTTAAGTCCTTTGTTTTTTAAGAAAGATACATATGCTGGTAATGCTAAATATTTAGCATTTATAGGTAGAAATAAAAAACGTCTTTTTATTGATTTTGATAAAATTGAAAGAACTGATGAAGATAAAGGTTGTTACAAAGTAACTGGTGAAACTACGGTTTTTAATGGAGCAACTAGAAAATTTTCAGGGGATTTTATTTTAAAAGGGCAATATGCCTTCAATAATGATGAATTGGAAAAAGAAGAAGAATTTGATCTTTCAGATGAAACTCATGGTTTTTCAATATTAAACTTTAAGCTCTATGAAAATAGAGAATTGACATCCACAGGTATTTTTGAAGGCTTTGTATTAGTTCGTTGGTACAAAGACAAAAATGGAAAATATCAATATGATGACCTTTTAGCTTACAATCCAAGCTATGCAAATTGTATCTTCATAGGTACTTGGAAAAGTTATAAAACTGGTAATGAATCAGCTGTTGCATGGTCACATTTTAGAATCCCATGCTCAGGAGATTTAGACTGGGGAGCATCTGAATTTTCTCCAGCACCAGAATATCATGAGTATGGTTGGTCAGATTATAAGCCGTAAAACCCGTGCTGGTGCGAGGTGTGCTGTGAATGAAGCAGAAGGCTTTACGTAACTACAAATGAGATGGTGGAATCGACCCACCAGCGTCTGCTTACAGGAGTCGGCGCTAAACAACTGTCTTGATGCGTCAAAGGTAACTTTGGGGGATGAAGCGAAGACAGAAAAGGCAGGCAAGACGTGTCATGTAAGGATAAAAGAGAGGAGCGAAAGTAAACCAATCGAAGACGTACGGCCCGCCACTGCGGCCGAGAAAGCGTTACCTACTGTCAAATTCGCGCTCCGGAAAAGCTTTTTGTTGGAGCCCATCAAAAGTGGACTTGAGTACAAGTTCACGTATACCATGACCTCGTCGTTGACGGACAAAGAAAAGGTCTATAACCACCAATTGGAAAAAGAGA
>JBCCLN010000432.1:0-2103 GCA_039026865.1 Bacteroidota bacterium
TTCGCTTTGCTCTTAGGTATAGTTTATTTCACTTCAAAGCTAGTGGCAGATGAAGAGCCTCCTGCTTTTGAAAATGAACAAGTGAGTCTGGTCATTTCCGGCCTTGAGCCGGAATCCCGAAGTCGCTAGAAAAATGCTCATAAAAAGATCGAGGCCCCGGCTCAAGGCCGGGGAGATGAGATTAATATGTTTTATTTAAAATGAAGAAAAATGGAAAAACGTAAGAAGCCAGAGAAGGACCTGAGAAATAAGTCCGGCCTTTTCTTTCAGATTGGATTATTTACAGCATTGCTGCTGGTGGTGTCTGCTTTTGAGTATAAGCAGAAAGATTTAAACGTTGTTGTTTGTTCATTACCCACAGAGGCTGAACCTGAATGGATTGTTCCACCAACAGATATTCCACCGCCACCACCACCCCCAAAAGTAGTTAAGAATGTAATTGAGGTTCCAGATGATGCGATAGAGGACATTCCTGACGAAATTATTATGGACCAAGACAATTTACTAGACATTGAAATTCCTGATGTGATTATTGACGATGCTCCAGAAGTAGAGCCCGTACCTGAAATTTTTACAATTGTAGAAAGTATGCCAGAGCCGGAGGGTGGTTACGAAGCTTTTTACAAGTTTGTTAATAAGAAATTGAAGTATCCCGCCAGGGCCAGGAGGATGGATATTGAGGGGACGGTATTCATGAGCTTTGTTGTAGATGAGAATGGTGACATGACGGAGATTAAAATTCTCAAAGGTATAGGTGCAGGTTGTGATGAAGAAGTGCTTCGCATTTTTGAGAAACCACCAAAATGGATACCAGGAAAGCAACGAGGTAGAGCTGTCAAAGTGAATAAAGTAATGCCTATTAAGTTTGTTTTAAACTAATTATGGCCCATCCGATGGTTTTGTGCCATTGGATGAACTCCATGCGATCGATTGAACTTATTTTGCTGATCTTACTCTGTACTTATTGTGATCGTCAGTCTTTAAATACAATTGAAAATATAAAAACTGCGAGAGACGCAGAATACTTCATTTTTCAGCACTTGGATTGGGAACAAGAAGACCATTTCCTTCCCAGGAATGGACAGTTGGTAGATATTCTACGGTGTGAGGAACTCAAATCATTTTCAAGTTGGGATATAGCAGATATTTCGGATGATGGATTTGAAGATTTAATTGCCAATATTTCTGATGATGATCGAATATTTCCGCTAGTAATTTTAGGATCAAACAGTAATGATTTTGAACTCCATAGTTTTTGGCATGAAAGTGTTGATGCTTGTCAATTGATTTCGGTAAGAGATGGATTATGGAAGCACGAATTAGTTTTTAGCCGAGAAAAACCATTTTATGTCGATAATGATTTCACGACTAAAATTGTATCCAGCACTTTATCTTACAACTATGGAGGGCTGATTGAAGCTTGTGTTCCAAACCAAGAACTTTCCGTGGAAAAAATCACCTTTTCTACGGATATGTGTTTTGGTACGTGTCCTGTGTTTAAGGTTTCAATTGATAAGTCAAATAAAGCTGTTTTGAATGCTCAAAAATTCAATGAAGACTTAAATGGAATCTATTATACTCAGTTGAACAGAAAATTATATGATGAGCTTATTGGTCTAATAAATTGCCTGAATATTCAGTCATTAGATGATAACTATGCTGTGAATTGGACTGATGACCAAACATCCATTCTGGAAGTACGTTTTAGAGGGGGCGATAGTAAAAAAATTGTTGATTATGGCCTTCAAGGTACTTTAGGACTCAAACTTCTTTATTCTAAGTTGTTTGATTTACGTTATAGCCAAGAGTGGAAAAAGTTAATTATCATGGTCAACTACAACAGTTAAATTGATTTCTCTGAGGTATTCAGTTCTATAATGAAGTTGTCTTTTTTAGTAGGATCATCTTTTGAAGGTAATTTTTTAGACTTCATCATTAGATTTAGAAAAAAGTAAATACGATCTGCAGGAGACAATGATAGAAAATCCTCTTCCTGGATTTTATTGCTTTGATCTTTGGTTCTGAATTCTACGATCATAGAAATATAGGTCTCTATTCAAAGTTACGATAAAATGGGTTGAGCAGTCTATGATAATTTCTAAA
>JBCCLN010000433.1:0-2102 GCA_039026865.1 Bacteroidota bacterium
CTCTCCATTACGGATCATGCCGTTAAAAAACACATTGCCAAAGCCTTGAGCTACTTAAGGGAGCGGCTGACCGATTATACCATACCGAAACGCGCTACTGGTACATAAGCGCACGCGATCTATTATTACTTATTGGTTGCGGAAATATTGATCTGCCTGGTAAGTTGTTTTGAAAAAGCTTTTGGCGTTTAAAAATCATATAGTTTCATTTTAGCAGGGTTACACTAAGCTACATTGAGATTCCTGCCTGCGCAGGAATGACGGATAAATCAACACGTCATTCCTGACGAAACGGAGTGGAGTTCAGGAATCTCTTTAGTTAAGAGCTGATAACTTGGATTAACATAATTTTCTCGCGAGGAAACGGCTATTTTATACAACTTCCAACACTTCCACAATTCCATAGAGTGGCCAATTGATTAACCAATCCTCTTCGCGGTAGTCAGACATAGAGCTTCGGATAGCTATATTGGGTCCATACTTGGATACATAAGACTTCAAACTTTTAGCCTGCAGGTTTTCTGCTGCTTTTACCTCTATGGGGATCACCCTGTCTTCAAGTTGAATCACAAAATCAATTTCTGCCATACCACGAGCTGCTGACCAATAATAGATGGGTATCTCTGCTGTGGACTTTAATTGCTGTAACACATACTGTTCGGTTAGCGCCCCCTTAAACTCTTCGAAGATAGTGTGGCCTTCTATAATAATCTTGCTCCTTATGTGGCCCATGGCACCAAGTAAACCTACATCCACCGCGAATAATTTGAATGCACTTCTATCTTCATAGGCGGTTAATGGAATACCCGGTTTACTAACACGTGATATTTGATGAACCAGTCCGCAATCTACAAGCCATGATAAAGCTACTTCATATTCTTTAGCCCTTGCCCCTTCCTTGATTAAACCGTATATAAATTTCTTATTCTCTCGAGCCAACTGTGCGGGGATAGAATTCCAGAGCATCCGAATTCTAGGTACTATGCTCGTAGGTGCATGTTTCGAAAAGTCTAATTCATAGGCGGTGAGAATATCTTTTTGGATTTGCCTGACTTCTTCAAAATCTTTTGAAATGGAAAATGCATTTACTGCTTCCGGCATACCCCCTACAAAGTAGTAGGACTTCAAGTGCCTGATAAACTTATCTTTAAATGTCTTAATCAGTGACCAATTTTTCTGATTCAACAGCGCTACAAGTTGCTCCTCGCCCACAGCGGTCAGATATTCGTGAAAATCTAACGGGTACAAATCCAGGAATTCCACCTTTCCTACGGGAAACGAAACCTCTTGATGAAGGGCAACACCAAGCAGTGAGCCTGCTGCTATTACATGATACTCAGGTGCATTTTCGTGAAAGTACTTCAAAGAGGTGATCGCACCCCTGGCTTCTTGAATTTCATCTAAAACAATAAGTGTCTTCTCGTCGATTTTTACCCCTGTGGCAAGTTGAATTCCCGCGATGATCCTTGGAATATCAAAGTCATCTGTGAAAAGATCCCGGAGACTTTTGGAACTTTCAAAATTGACATAAGCTAGCTTTGTATAAGCTGTAGTACCAAATTTTTGCATGATCCAGGTTTTACCTACTTGCCGTGCTCCTCGGATGATAAGCGGTTTTCGAGAGGGTTTCTCCTTCCATTTGTAAAGGTGTATTAGCGCCTTTCTTTGCATATATGTGTAAATATACATTTTTACAAATGACTTTTTGATAATATTTACGTTTTTACAAATGACTTTTGAAAATCATTTTTAACGATTGCTTCATCCTGACAAAAACAATGAGATTTAGTCCGTCTAAAGGCGCAGGAATAACACTTGTTCTGAAGAGGATTGAATTATATGCTATTTACTGGCTTGAAACAGATTTTTGAGTAAAAATCAAGGGGGTCAGAATTTTCAATACTGTTCACCTATTCTTCTTTTTTTATTTGAAACAGAGATCTCAAAAAAAATTTTCAGCGGGAGGTACCCATTGATAGGAGTTGTGGAACTGGTTAATGTAGGCATTTTGAAATTGAGCGCCTCATAAGTTTAAACAGATTTGATGATCACTATTAAATGAAAATAACAAAAGAACTTTTAGAGCGGTATGTGATGGGCGA
>JBCCLN010000434.1:0-2100 GCA_039026865.1 Bacteroidota bacterium
CAAAGATTAAGAAACCTGAACAATTAGTTCAAATGCTTTTTACTCAACCCTTGACAAAAGTTAGTCATTTGACAGATGCTAAACTCTGTGCGGAGAACACGGCAAGAAATTATCTAAATGAGCTTTGTGACCTTGATATACTGGAGAAAAGAACAATGTCAGGACATCATTATTATCTAAATCTTGAACTTTACAGAATCTTATCTGAATAATGGAATTGAAGGTTCGTTGTTATCGAAGAAGAATTCAGTTTAAGCGGTATTAACCGGCATAGAACTTCTATTTATTTTAGGAAGGTTTAGAGATATCCTGAATTGTTCGTAAACCTTTCCATCCATCTTAATATATGATCATGCGGCATAATCGATGCTCTTAATCTCTTTCAGCAGATCCATTTTGTCTGATTTTTCCTCTTCCAGATCATAATCGTCTTGGAGCCCCAGCCAAAATTTGGCCGTGGTGCCAAAGAATTTTGAAAGTCTTAAGGCGGTATCGGCCGTAATCCTTCGCTTGCCTTTTAATATTTGACTTATCCTAGTCTGGGGAATAAAGGTGGCTTTAGCCAGCCCATACGCTGATATGTTCATATTCTCTAAGAATTCCTCTTTAAGCACTTCTCCTGGGTGAATATTAGCTAGCTTTTCCATATCGATTCATTAATGGTAGTCAGTGATCTCAACTTCAAATGCATCATTATTGACCCATTGAAAGATTATTCGCCATTGCTTGTTGATCCTAATGCTGTGATAATCCGCTAGATGGCCTTTTAGCTTTTCTAGCCGGTTAGCTGGGTGATTTATTCAATAAGGTAAATTATTCTGTTCGAATCTATATTTTATTGTATATTCAAACAAATGAAGGCGTTTAATCGTTTTTCTTTATAGTTTTATACTTAGTTTCAAAAATGAATCTTACCCGCCACCTCTTTTCGAAGCGAACTAAATCATGACTGTAATTACAAATGGAGGTAGTGAAACTTTCATTCAATATCTGAACTCTATTAAGGATCAGGTTAAGAAAGATAGTTCGGACGGTTATTATCATGTTGATATAGTCGCAGATGCTTATTCTCAAGGCTATCAGGATGGGCAAAAATCCGGTAAAAAGGATTTTATAAAGAAAGTTCTAAAAGAGCGTATTGAACGTTTCACCCAGACTGCTAATCAAGTATACATTCTCACGTCGAAACTTGTTTCTGTTTTAAAGGACTCTGACTATGACGTGGTGTCTTTTCATATTGATCTCAATACCACTTGTCCAAGATCCTTAATAGTTGTGGATATCGAAATACTTAATGATGACAAATTCGTATACCTAGCTTATTCTACTATTAAAGAACTCAAGGATGTGTTTAAGAAAATTTTTGCCGATAGCATGTTAGATATGAGTATCATTGGAAGCGAGAATCTTGAATATAGCCTACTATCTGAGGACGGTTTTGGTTATTCTGAGGCTATAAAACCAAAGAATGCTAAAAAAGAGAGAACACGGAAAAAGAAATAAGAAACTTTCAAAGCAGCTTTTTGACGGTGGGATTTATCTGGACTGGACAATCACTACGGCGTTCTATTCAGCAATCCATCTTATAGAAGCAAAGGTCCTTCCTTGTACAATTAGGGGACAGCAGTGCGCCAATATCAATGATGTAATGGATGCTTATAGAATGCGTGGAAGACATGCATCTCGTGAAAGATTGGCACAGGATTTTTTACCGATGGAAGTTTATGTGCGTTATAAATGGCTTGATGATAAGTCGAGATATTCTAGGTATACAACGTACAAGATCACAAAAACAGAAGCGGTGAAGGCTTGCGAGTATATTAACTATATTGAAGATGCTTGCAAATAAAATGTCACAAATGTGTCACAAAATCTATGAAAACGCCCTTTTAGGCTAAAAATGAAGATTTCTTGAATCCTGACGAGGTTACAAAAGCCAAAGTATCTGTCTATACCTTGACTTTCCTTTTTGCAATTGGGTCAGTTTTTCCTTTTACCCTCAATATAAATAACGGCTTGATTTATGGTCTGAAGTTTCTCAGCATCTTGGTCGGGAATTCGAATGTCAAAGGTCTGCTCAAACTCCATTACTAATTCTGC
>JBCCLN010000435.1:0-2100 GCA_039026865.1 Bacteroidota bacterium
GGGTCACCTCGTCGCCCTCGCCACGCCGGTAGACCACCACGGCCTCGTTGGCGTCGAGCGGTACCAGCGGGCGGACCTCGATGGATTCGAGTTCCATGGGGTCGAAATGACTAAAAAAGAAGCGTTTAATCCCGAAATAGTTCGGCTAAACCAAACCAAATTAAAAGAAAAACGAAGTAAAAGCCTTGAACAACAACTGGCTGCCCTAAAGAAGGCTGCTTAAGGTGGGTCAACTAATATTGATAATAGTTGATAATTATAGACATTATTTGTGGAATCCATAAAATCATACATTTTTGTTGCAGTTTAGTCTAAAAATCTTGGGCTCAAGGCAAATCAGCTATTTATACCAAAAAATTGAAATTTCTTCTTCTCGAATTGAATTTTATTTCTAATGATAAAACGTTCTTTTGTATTTCTATCAGCAATTATTTTTATCTCATTAATCTTAGCGATTTATCAGAAGTCAATCTTTACAATTAAAAAGACGGATAACGAAGAAATAACTATTTATGTTGATGACATAGAATTACCTATTTTGTATTATACCATCCCAGTTGATTCTTTCCAGATTTCAGAAGGCAAAGTTCGATGGAACCAAAACTTATCTGAGATTCTCGAAGATTACAATGTCTCTCATCAAAAACTTCATTTGCTTTCTCAGCGATCCAAATCCATTTTTGATGTAAGAAAACTTAGAGCTGGAGCAAAGTATGCTGTAATCCATAAAAACGATGCTGCGATGACAGCAAAGTATTTCATCTTTGAACCTTCTCTAAAAGAATATGTAGTATATCATTTGGGCGATTCGATCTATGCTGAGCTTTACGAAAAACCTATTGAAGTAAGGGAGCGCATCATAGCTTCAAAGATAAATTCCTCTTTGTATAATGCCATTCTTGATCAAGAATCTTCCCCTATGCTTGTAAACCAACTTGTGGATGTTTTTGCATGGCAGGTAGACTTTTTTCGAATTGCTCATGGTGACGGTTTCAAGATAATCTTTGAAGAAGAGCTCATAGATGGAAAAGTAGTTGACATCAGAAAAATAAAAGGAGCATACTTTGAACATTTGGGTAATCCTTACTATGCTATTCCATTCGATGTAGGTGGAAAATTGGATTATTTTGACGAAAAAGGAAACAGCCTCCGAAAAACCTTTCTAAAAGCCCCGCTTAATTTTACACGAATCAGTTCCAGATATTCATTGAGAAGATTTCACCCCGTTCAGAAAAGATATAAGGCTCATTTAGGTACGGATTATGCCGCTCCGACAGGAACCCCCATAAGAACTGTAGGTGATGGAGTTGTCTTAGAGGCTAGATATCATGGCGGGAACGGTAATTATGTAAAAATACGTCACAATAGCAATTACACGACACAATATCTTCACATGTCCAAGATTGCAAAAGGCATTCGGCCTGGCGTAAAAGTACTTCAAGGGGAAACCATAGGCTATGTAGGCAGTACTGGGCTTGCAAATGGGCCTCACTTGTGTTTCCGTTTTTGGAAAAATGGTAGACAGGTAGATGCTTTGAAAGTGGATCTACCGTCTTCCAAAGGGATTTCTTCTCATCAAATGGAAGAATTTAAAATGTACAAGAAAAACGTGTTAGCACATTTGGACTCCCTTAGTTTCAGAGAAGAAAAGAAGTTATTAGTTAAACTCGCAAAAGATCAAGTTAGGAATAATTGACCTAACCCGAATTTCAAGACATTGCACCGCTAAGGAGGTTGTGTAGCATAGAATAGCTAATTAAAAGCACTTTTATAAATTTTTGATTTTCAAGTAGTTACATTTTAGTTAGATGGAAAAATTCAGGTGTTATTCATTGAGATGAGGTAATACGTTGAATATGAGGTAATTGATTTTGAATGAAAGGACAAAATCGTTCCCCAAATTTGAGGAATCAAAAATCATTCAGCATGAATAATAAACTACGGTAAAACAATTACTTTAATCAATCCGCCACTGGTTCTGGTGAATAATGCAGTCATCCAAAAAAAGGGTTTTTCCCTAAAACAAAATACATTGATAAGTTTGAGTTATGGTGCAGTAGAGGCCGTTTTTAACACGGTTAGGTAAATAACCTTAATGCA
>JBCCLN010000436.1:0-2100 GCA_039026865.1 Bacteroidota bacterium
TATGAACACCTATTCTATAGAGATCCAAAATAAAGCAAGGGATAATTTCCAAATCGCAGGGTACTCCCTGGTTCAATTAACGGATCTGGACGAAGTTTCTCGCCAGATACGATCAAATTGGCTTATGAATCCACCTCATCCTTCTGCACTGATTGGTCCTGTGATTATGGCTATTCAACTGTTGCTCATCGCTTGCTTTAATTTCACCAATACCTCCATCGCCATTTCTGGCAAACGTCTTAAAGAGATCGGTATCCGCAAAGTGATGGGAAGTCGAAGAAGGCAACTAATTTTTCAATACATGGGCGAAAATTTTATTATTTGTCTCATGGCATTGGTGGTTGGTATTGGAATAGCAGATATGCTAGTTCCAGCATATAGTGCCATTTGGGATTTTATCAACATCGAGTTGAACTTCTCTTCAGACCCTGAAATTTACCTTTTCCTAATTGGATTGTTAATCGTCACCGCACTAACTGCAGGTGCCTATCCTTCGCTGTATATTAGTCGATATCAGCCGGTTAAAATACTTAGAGGGAACCTACAGCTGGGGCAAACCAGCTTCTTTTCGAGAATACTTCTGGGGGTCCAGTATTTTTTTACCGCTTTAGCGATCATCTCGGCTGTTGCATTCTACAACAATGCAAAATTCCAATCGGAATACGATGTTGGATATTCTAGAGAACCTTTACTCTCAATTAATATTGAAAACCAATCGGAATACGAAGCCTTCCGCCCACTACTTGAACAGATGCCGGAAGTGAAATCCTTAGCAGGAACATATAACAGGATTGGTAGCTGGCATTACACTAGAACACTCAAAAATGCCGAAAAAGAAGTAGAAACCGAAATGATGGAATTTAGCAACGAATATTTCCATTTGATGGATTTAAGCTTGGTTAAAGGACGTTTTTTTGATCCAAAGCTTCAAGAGCATGACAGACAAAATTCCATTGTAATTAATGAAAGACTGGTAAAAGACTTCGGATGGGAAAACCCTATTGGACAGATCGTTCAGATTGATGACAGTACACGGTTGAGCGTAATTGGAGTAGTAAAGAATTTTTATAATGAAGGGTTTTTCAACAAAATTGAACCAACAGGTATTCGATTTGCTGACCCGAAAGTCAATTATTTTCTTATGGTTAAAAGTGATATTGACCCTGTTAAATTATATGATCAATTAGAAGCCAGTTGGTTAAGTGTTTCTCCAAACAGACCATTTGATGCGGAGTATGATGAAGTAATTGCCGAAGCAAACGAGGTAAACCTAAACATCATAACGATGTTTCAATTCCTTACTTTTGTTGCTTTAATTCTATCAACGATTGGTCTTTACACTCTTGTTTCTTTGAATATAATCAAGCGAATGAAGGAAATAGGAGTTAGAAAAGTATTAGGAGCAACTATTCAGGAAATCGTCGTTCTTGTGAACACCCAATTTTTCCGGTTACTGGTTGTGGCAGTCATATTTGGAGCAGTAGCCTCTTACTATGTACTTGATACACTGATGGGTTCCATTTTTGAGATTTATCAAGCACCTACGGTAATCACGATGCTGGTTCCGGTTTTTCTTTTAGTAATTGTGGCCATGGCATTTGCTACGGTCCGTATCCTCATCACTGCATTACAAAACCCCGTCAAGTCTTTGCGCTACGAATAATTTACTCTATGACTCAACTACTCGAAGGCAGGATGATTCCTGCCTTTTTTGTGCACCATCTGGTGTCTCCAAGAAAAAACGAAAAACTCGCTACTGAAGCTTATAGCGTAGTTTTTAGCAGAAAAATTAGTCGAATCGATTTCACATATTGAAAGTGAAACTATGGTTTTATTGCGTTTCTATTAGAATAGAATTTCAAAAAAACTCGCTCTATAAGCTAAAAACATCGTTTTCTTTCAAAAGATACAGTTTTCTTAGAGACACTATCTATACTTTATGAGCTTACAAAGTTTAACCCGAAAAATACGGGTGTTTATTCGTTACTATTCATCTGCTTATATAAAATATTATTTTAAAAATGAATTTGATAATCATTATTGTTGAAATAATAAACTAAGAAAATGATTTTCATAAAATAATATATTGTTCAACCTTAA
>JBCCLN010000437.1:0-2087 GCA_039026865.1 Bacteroidota bacterium
AAGTAGCCGTATGACAAGGGATAAAGCATTCATTCAATATCATAAAAAACCGCAATATCTTCATATCTATTACATGCTTACGCAGGTTTGTAAAAAAGTTTTTGTGAGTGTGAATCTGACACAGACAGAGAAGTTAGCATCGCATATTCCCTATATTGTAGATGAAAATAATGCCAGAGGTCCATTCAATGGCATACTTTCTGCGCACCTTAAATTCCCGGAAGTATCCTGGTTTGTGATGGCTTGTGATTTACCATTTATCGATCAGTTTCACATTGACCAATTAGTAAATAAAAGAGATCCTAACAAGGCGGCTACTACTTATTGTTCATACGATGATAAAATAGCGCCTTTGATTGCTATTTGGGAGCCCGGAACCTTACTAAAAGCCAATGAAAAAATTTTTTTTAATAATAATTTTAGCGTGATCAACTTTTTGAAAAATGAAGATGTTGAGCGCGTTTACCCGAAGGATGAAAAAACGATGATGAATGTAAATACTCTGGATCAATATTCTACTGCAAAACATGTACTGCAAAACTTCCCTTAAGAGTGCTATGATGAAACAAATTATTCCATGGTGTTTACTAACCAGTCTTATGCTTCAAGGCTTTGCTCAACATCATGGAAGTGATAACCATTCGGGTAAGAACTTAAAATTCAGTGCTTTAGGCGGACCGGGATTTAATCCTGATGTAGGCGTATTGATCGGAGCAGATGCAGTTATGACCTTTAGCACTAATCCTGTTGATACTACGATAAAAAGATCGGTAGTGCCTTTTGCCATGGCTTATTTTATAAAAGGTGGAGGATTAATCAACATCAGACCCCAACTTTTTGTGAAAAAAGATAGGATTAGGATTTTTGGAATTGTTTCTTATCTAAATCAACTAGATAACTACTACGGTGTAGGATTCGATACCAATGATGAGAGAGAGCGAGGTGAAGAAACTACAGAGTACCGATTGTTAGATTTCACCTTCAACCCTATTGTATTATTCAGGTGGAAAATGTCCGATTTCTTTTACGGACTAGGTCCACTCATCAAAGATAGTGATATGAGTAGCCTTAGTGAAGGAGTTCTGAACGATGATTCTTTCCAAGAAGAGCCCTTAAGTGAGGATGGAGTTCATTATTTCAATTCCGGGATTACTTTAAGATTTAACTACGACACCAGGGATGTGCCGGCAAATGCACACAAAGGTGTTTTTTTTGGTTTTGATTTAAACTATTACACAAAGACTGTAGGAAGTGATCAGAATTTTTCTGTTTTTCTTTTTGACTATCGTCAATACAAACGGATCAATGCCTTTGGAGCCAAAAGAACACTAGCTTGGAATGTGAGTAGTCGTATGTCTACCGGAGATATTCCTCTTACAAGCCTATCAACACTCGGGTCATCGTTTGATCTTCGAGGCTTATATGCAGGACAGTATCGGGATAAACATACAGCTTATGCTTTACTAGAATATCGACATGATTTTGATTTTGGTGATCGAAATAAACTCATCAAACTGTTGTCGAGAACAGGATTTGTGGCTTGGTCCGGATTAGGGTTTCTTTCTTCAGGGTTCAATGAAAGTGCAGAGCGTGGAACCCTTCCTAATTTCGGTGCAGGCTTTCGCTTTGAATTACAGCCACGGATCAATTTTAGAATAGATGTAGGAAGAGATCCCACCAATAATCAAACGCTCGTTTATTTGAATGTAACAGAAGCGTTTTAGTATTTCCAACCTTAATACTATGATGAGATTCTATGTGTATATGGTTTATTTGAAATAGACACTTAGTAGGGCTTTGCTTGATGTGAAGGATGAATTTTCTTTGTTTATAATTTCATAGCACTAGTTAGTGTCTATAACAAAAGGCAAAACACACTTACTGACACCTGCAGCTTAGTTGTTTAGCAAAAACAATGAATCGAATCTATTTTATACTTTGAAATCAATTGCTCAATTCCTCAAAAATTCATCTGAATTTTGAACGAATTGAAGGTAAACCTGTGATTTCATTGCGTTTTCACTAAAATTTCAAAATAGATTCAATGACCATTTGTGCATCGAAATCTCAAAAAAACACGCTCTATG
>JBCCLN010000438.1:0-2077 GCA_039026865.1 Bacteroidota bacterium
ATTTTTAACAGGATTAGGTGTAGCGGGAGCATTCGCGCGCAAACGGGCGGTTTTGAATTTAGCTGCTATTGGGACCTAATCTTGCCGATTTCTGATCTCAAGTCAGCAAATGTCCTTCTTACATTTCCTGGAGTTTTTGCTTCATTTCTTTTATGCCAAAGGAGTAGTCTTTCTTGCTCATTTTAACGGGACCCTGATTCATCCGATTTGTTAACACTCTCCAGGGTAATGCCGGTAATTCCCTGTATTGGTATTTCCAATAGTCAAGTTCAAGAAGCCTTTGATTTTGATGTCCAGTTACCTTTCTATCGTTATCTGTTGGCAAAAACTCAACTTTTCCGATTGACATAGAATACGGTAGCATTCCATTTGCCAATCGAGCCTAAATCTTCACGCTTTTCTAATCTGACAATTCGTTTTATCAGCTTTTCCAGCTTTTTCGTGGTATGTATAGGTGTTACCATTTTTAAAAAGAAGATGACCTTTTCAGAAAATCCATACGGCCGTGAAGACCCCTTATTTATGTAAATATAGTAAGGATCCCTGAAAACGGATAAGGAAATGGGAACTGGAAGATTTAATCTTAGCTATGGCCAATTTACTGCTAAAATTTTCGCCTTATGAAGAATAGAAGGCGAAGGAGAAAAGGATACAAGAGTGAAGTTAGTAGCTAGTATGACTGAAAACACGAGTCAAATTAGGTTGTGAATAATGAGTTGCCAGTAGAACACCAGAAAACTAATTTTATTAGAGATAAGCTATTTTAGTGGCCGCCCATAAAAAAGGAAAAAATAACTGCTGATAGGTTAAGACTGACAAGCAATAATTTTTGAAGTTGGCTAGAAGATGGGCTAAACAGCATCGAACACCTGCTATCACCAATTCTCATTATATTCGAACAAGAGATAGCTTGGTCGCTATCTTCAATTCCATCAAAAAACGACGAAATCATGAAAAAAATATCAAGACGCTCATTCTCAGAAAAAGTCGGATATGCTATTGGTGGATCTTTAGTTCTCCCTTCAATCAACACTTTTGGTAATATTAGAAATCAAGTATCAAAAAAATTAAATATTGCACTTTGTGGACTTGGCCGATATGCCAATATCCTTGCAAAAGGACTTCAAGAAACCGAATACTGTAGATTATCAGGAATTATAACAGGAACACCAGAAAAAGAGGGGATTTGGCAAGCAAAATACGGAATTCCAAATAAGAATGTTTACAACTATGAAAACTTCGATAAATTAAAAGACAATGAAGACATTGATTTGATCTATGTTGTTTTACCAAATGGGATGCACAAAGAATTTACCATTCGGGCCGCCCAAGCAGGCAAACATGTAATTGTGGAAAAACCTATGGCGCTGAATGAAAAGGATTGTCAAGAAATGATTGATTCGTGTAAAAAAGCAAACGTTCAACTCGCCGTAGGCTATCGACTTCATTATGAACCCCACCATATTGAAATACAAAGACTAGGACAGGAACAAGTTTTTGGACCGGTTCGCTTAATTGAAGCTTCTTTGGGTTACAATCTAACGTTTGTACCATCAGATGATTGGCATCTTAACAAATCCCTAGCTGGTGGCGGAGTATTAATGAATCTAGGAGTGTATTGTATTCAAAGTAACAGATACATTTTAGGTGAGGAGCCAGTTTCCGTATCAGCTCAATTTTCTCCAAAAACAAGACCTGAATTATTCAAAGAAGTCGAAGAAAATATCAGTTGGCAGCTAAATTTTCCAAGTGGAGCTGTTGGAACTTCAAACTGTACTTCAAATTGTCATATTGACCATCTTTATGCATCAGCAGAAAATGGTTTTTTTGAACTAGACCCTGGTTTGGGATATGGCCCATTTTATGGGAGGACTAGTGAAAAGAAATTCAACTTCCCTACAATTAACCAACAAGCTGCCCAGATGGATGGAATTTCAAAATGTATCCTAGAAAACAAACCTGTTCCGAATCATGTTGCTGGAATTGAAGGATTAAAGGACTTGAAAGTAATAGACGCTATCTACAAATCAGCAGAGACAGGAAGGGAAATAAAAATAATTTAAAACAACGGAAGATA
>JBCCLN010000439.1:0-2077 GCA_039026865.1 Bacteroidota bacterium
CCCTTGATTTTCAGCAATGCTGATGTCAGGTTTGTGCAATCCTGCTTTCGCTGAATCTATGGATTTTACGGGAGAGGTATACAGCTTTTTGTCACCCAGAGCGAAATCAGCCTCTGTTCCGTTATCGAAAGAAGCGTAAAAGGTTAAAGCAGATTTCAGTGCTTCATTGGGATTCACTTTCAGTTCTTCTGGGGTCTCTGAAGGAACCTCTGATTTTTTAGGGCTACAGCCGAAACCAAAGGCTACGATGAAAAATGGTATTGCTAATAAAGCTGTATTATGTCGTTTAGATGGCCTGTTCATAGTGTTCTGTAATTTTCATGGCAAACTAGTACATCCTGCAAAATTAAAAGTCAGAATTACCGAATTTGTTATGAAGGGTAGGTAATTACGTTATATTCTCACCTGCTATACTCACCACATTCTCTAGAGGCTATACTGAAGCTATCAGGCGTTTATCGGAAGATGGGAGTTGAGTTGTAGTGGTCTCAATGACGACTGTCTTTTCCACATTTAAGGGAACGATTTTATTAGTTAGAGATATTTTAGGGGCTGAAAATACCCTAGGTTGGGTATTGAATACTTGTATTTAGAAAATTATTTTAGAAGAATAACTCTAATCGTATCAATGATGAATGACAATCATTATGACGTAGCAATTTTGGGTCAAGGGTTTCGTTATCCGAAAACTATTACCGGAGCGCTGAGTGTGCTTGGAACTCTATCTGCCATATGCTTCATTATTTATACAATCCTTCATGCAGATTCATCGAAATTAGAACAAATTCGGGTTTGGAGTAGCATGTTTTTAGGAGCAACAGGAGAACCAAAGGAAACATCTGGAACCAAGCAAATACAATTTTGGACACCCTCATTAAAGACTAGAGATACTAAAGATGTATCAGAATGGGAGTCAAAAGTAACAGAAGATGATATTTTCAAGTTTGGTGATATTATACATGAGCTGGATGATGTGAATGGCTATAGAAGATATGAAGTATTTGGCCATGGTAAGTCGAAAAAAAATGGGGTTGGTGGTGGGTAGTTAATGTCGATAGTGACTTTGACATAGAAAAATTGTCTGTTACTTATAGATCTTTTTGGGAAAATGGAGATCAAAATATTTATGTTGAGATTTTGAATAATTCTGCTAGTTACAACTAGAGCAGGTTTAACTTTTATTACTGATTATTTCGTTTCGAAATTTTGTGCATGTTAAACATACCCAAGAACGTATATTCTAGCCCCATTGGAGGTCAGAGTTATTAGTAGAGTCTATTCAAACTGTTAGCTGCGAAATGTTGGGGTTAACAAAATAAATGGACTGAATAATAGCTTATCATAATTGGATGCGCGAGACGTGTTAGGGAAATAATGAAATATGTAAGAATGAGTGCCAAAAAACTATCTCTTTTACACGTGATAATGAATGTTGTCACATGATATGGTAGCGAAGAGTATTTTGAAAACATCTTTCTCACCTTTGAAAATCATTATCTAACTCAGAGAAATTAGAAGTTACTTTAAAGTAAATTTATATGAGTATGCGGCTATAAAATCAATAGACGAATATTTCAGTTTATATGTTTGTAGTACTTTTACTTTATATTCACTCGCCAAAACTGATCGTCAAATTTTCTTTTGAAAGGTAATGCCGTATGCTTGTTTCTCCAGGGTTGGAGTTGGTACCAGGTATTGAAACCGCCTCCCGTAAAAATCCTTTCTGCTAGGGGATACCAGTCCATAGGGTTTTCGTGCATCAGAAGTTCAACAGAATCGGGAAGTGGAATGCTCACATCGGACAGTACTACAAAGTGAGGATTTACTTGCTCCAGTTTCGCTATATCTTGAGCATAATCGAGGAGCAGTTTCAACTCTTCCGGATGGGTGCTATGCACGATTAACCATAGAGGCTGTAACAACTTCTTAGTAGAGGGTGGTTTTTTTGAAATCAGAAAGTCAAAATTTAAGGGGGACTTTATGATCTGATTGCCATGGTTTTGGATAAACGCCTGATGATCAATATCTAAAGGCTCAAATCGATAAATGCTATTGAAGGTTGCATCACTGTTCAGCA
>JBCCLN010000440.1:0-2075 GCA_039026865.1 Bacteroidota bacterium
AGTAAAATTCAGTGAAGTGATCTCCATAAAATGTAATACGTCTCTTCATCGTTCAAAGTTATCTCAAAAGAGAACATGTGCAAGTTATTTTGATAGGTGTAGCCTCTAGATTGTTACGGGTGCACCCTGAATTCTTAATAAAAGGCGGATCGGTCTTTTCCAGTAGTAGTCATCGGTATCGAAGTAGGAGAGGTCTAATTCTTTTGATAAGGCCTTACCTATGGTGGTCACACCGGACCCTGATGCACCGAAGATGTGGATTTGCATTTTACGCAAATCTTGATTTTTTAGGGTTTTGATGGATCGCTATTGACCTTTCTTGGATGCGGAGCTTATATAGCTACTATTTACAGTATAATAAAGTTCGAGATATTCAGAAACATAACCTGTAGGTTACATTCTTTCTATCAAATTGTTCTTAAGCCATTTTAAAGCTGCTTCATGATCATATTCAATACCTGTTCGAAGCAATGCTTCCATATCTCCTAAAAAATTAGGGTCGTTTTCTTTCGCTTCTAAGTTTATTGGAAATTCTTTTTTGCTCGGAGGTTTTTTCTTTGTTGAAAACTGCGTGTATTCTTTAAAGCATTTTACAATTTCTTCATAATCCAACGCATGATGTTGCCTGGCAAAGTCCAAATCAAACAAATCCCGACCCTTACTTCTTTGATAGAGCGCTCGAAGCTTTGTTCCTAGCAATTCATTTAGGTTATATGTTCGAATTAAAGCCTGCCCCGAAAACCAATCATTTTTACTTCAAATGGAAAATCGACCCAATCCAAAATATTGAAGTGTTCTTTGCAGTTGATTTCTAGTTTTAATCTCACCCTTATTTCCTCATATTCAGTGGTAAACCGGTAGAGTGCCTTGATTCCATGACCTCTATTTTGCGTTCTTCTATCTTCTTCAAAAAAGGTGATTACTTTACCTAATCTTTCCATTATTGGTTTGATGGGTCCAGGCGCTACCTGCACTAAATCAATATCTTCCGAATACCGCGGAGCAGGACTAAGGAATAATTTATGTAGAGTTGTTCCTCCTCTAAAAGCAAGCTTATCTCTTAGAAAATCATCTGCAAAGATTTCAACGAGTACTCTGCTAATGATCAGATCTTGTTCTACCTGAAAAAACTGTTTCCAAGGTGCAAATACTTGCCATTCCGCTATGCATGGTTTAGGGATCATATATCGCTTTCAAGCGTGATGTTTACATCCACTTTCCAATGATTTCCGACAGATCCTGCCTTTTGATTTTTTTTTGGGCATAGTAGTATGGGGAAAAGCTTTTTCGATTGCAGATGATTCGAAATTATGCCTAAATCAATTTTCATTTGTAGTTCTTCTAAAATAAAAGCCAGTCGCTGTAATGTGCTTGTATAAGGGTACCATATCAATAAATCATTCAAATCATTATCTGTAATTTCCTCTGACAGTTCTTCGAGAATTGCGAGTATTCTATTCAATCCCCCTAGTTTGTTTTGATGATGTATTAAATCGACCGCAGTTAATGCAGGGCTGGAAATTTTAAAAATTCCAGCGTCAGACTTCTTTTCAATGATATTTTTTAGAGGCCATTTTGAGGCAGTTATAAACCGAATATCAAAATCTTTCTTTTTTATGTCATTTAGTTTCGGCTTTTCAATCATGACATATTCTCTATGTATTTGTTGATGGCTTGCTCCATGAAACCTTGCTGCAGAATAAAAGCCCAAATAATAATTTCGGGTTAAGCTTAAACAAAGCTTATTAATGTAAAGCTGAATGGGTAAATATCCTTTTATTGAATATCTGGGAGGAATTATAAGATAGAAACCTTTTCTGAGGCTAACAATTTCTCGTTTTTCTACCAACCTAGCGAGTTCAAACTTAAGTGAAGTGCCAGTTGAATCGGTTTGCTTACTGATTTCATCAAGTGAGAATGAATAATTCTCCATTGAAAGTAAGTGTTTAATGTATTCCCTGGCTCTCACTTTAGTAAAATTTCACTAAAAGTATCAATAAAAACTACTTACCAATAATTATTACTAATCAAGTTTAGATGGTTTGCTAAAATGTGTGGTGGTCTAGAGCAATGAA
>JBCCLN010000441.1:0-2070 GCA_039026865.1 Bacteroidota bacterium
AAATCTTCATCTTCATTGAAATATGGTATAACAGACAAAGAACCCATTCAACATTGGGATACATGACCCCAGAGGAATTTAGTCAACAATTTTATTCATCTTGCGCTTAACTAATTTGTCCACCTTTTCGGGGGTAGTCCACTATTCGACTGTGGAGAGATGGTAAGCTAAACACAAACATGAAATCTGCACTACATTGCCAAAACATTAAACATTTATACCCTATCCCACTCGCGGGACAGGGCTGTACATGCTATGTCTGTGGTTCATTGCTTGAGCAGCTCACGGTCTTACGCTGTCGAGACATTCGACCGCGGGCGGAGGGGATAAGGGTTAAAAGAAGCCCCATCCCGCAAACGGGACAGGGCTTTATATGCTATGACCATGTTTCCTTGCTTGAGCAGCTCACGGTCTTAGGCCGCCGAGGCATTCGACCGCGGGCGGAAGGGCAATTTTACTTCTAACGAAAAGCAAGATTTACCATGCTAATCTTTGAAAATATTTACCACAAGATATTTCATTACGTAGTAAATCGACTTGGATACCTTCAGCTTCTAAATACTCACTAATCATCAAAGAATTTAATCTATCTTTTTTATTCTTTTTCTCGTAATTTTCAACATATTCATAGTCTAATGGAATCCCTTCTTCAAAAAACTCCCACCTTGCATCTTTAATTAATTGAACAAAACGTTCTCTGCCCTCCTTAAACAATTTTCGGTATCTGTAAAGCTCATTCTCGTAAACAACAAACTCTATATTATCTATAAGTCCCTTTTGGGAAATAAACCTAGTTAAGTTGGGTAATCCATCAGCATAATTACTTATTAAAAAAGTCATATTTGGATGATGTGGTTCCTCCCATAAATAGAACTCCCTTAAATGAGCACCTCCTGATTTTGGCTCAAATATCGAACTTCCTTTTAAATCAAGGATATTAGTTATTTTGGTTATATCATATTTATCCAAACTTAACTTATCTCTCTTTGAGAACATAAAATCGACGATATTATCTAGTCTTTCCGAAAAAACTGATAGTTGATTAGATACCATTTCTATTTTTTAATAGGATAGAATTTATTTCTAGCATTAGGATCATTAGCATTTACAGTCTCTTGATGTTTTCGCATGGAACGCTTATTAGTATCATACTCTACACTGGTATGTTGACCATCCTTATCGAATTGGACATCTGGCCTATTAGTTCCAACCTTATTCCCATTTACATCTACTTGCTGTTGATTCTTGCGGATATTACTTACTCCATCATCCTGCTTTAATTTATCAACTAGATTATCAATTCTTTCATTATGATTTTTTCCACCATGAGCTTTAGCCTTACCTCCGTTTGGCTTAGGTCCCTTCTTTCCACCACAATTATGAACTAAAATCTCATCCTGCCCAACATAATAAGTATGATAGTCTGCTACAGTAAAGTTATAAACCTGAAACTTTCCTTTTCTGATAACTAAGTTGTCAACTTGAATAAGATCCTCGCCTGAGGTCGAATGTCTCGACCAAAAAGACAAAAACCGATTTACTCTGAATACTTATCTTCCCAAACAGCTAGTAACTCTATGGGAATCAGACTTTCCCCACCTTCATAGGCTGAAGCACTTGAATGTACCCAGTGAGAGGCTTTCTTCACCCAGCCTGCTCTCACAGGGTTTAGGTGAATGTATCTGAGTTTTTGCAAAATCACCTCCTCTGACCATAAAGGAATAGGCTTGTTATCATGACGCCAAAATTGATGCTTGGTCGTATTAGCTGTTTGTGTTCCTGCTTCCTGAAATATAGGCAACATCCAATCTCTCCTACTTTCTTTCGGGTGGGTACGAATGCTCTCAAGAATAGCTTTGGCAGTAAACCTCTTGAAATCCCTGATGATACTACTTAATGATTCATTGGTGGAAGAAATAATTAGATGGAGATGATTAGACATGATCACGTAGGCATGAACTTGTAATCCTTTTTCCCTCATACAGTATATGAGAGAATCATATATAATTTGCCGGTATAGGTCTCGGGTAAATACGTCTACCCATTCAACTACAGTAAAGGTGGTATAGT
>JBCCLN010000442.1:0-2067 GCA_039026865.1 Bacteroidota bacterium
GAATACAGTCTTAGTGATAGAACATAATATGGACGTGATCAAGTTTGCTGACCACATCATAGACCTGGGACCGGAAGGGGGAAATAAGGGAGGAAGCATCGTAGTAGAGGGTACTCCTGAAGAGATAGCTGCTCATCCTACTTCTTACACTGGGAAGTTTTTGAAAAAGGAACTAAAATTCAAAGTAAAGAAAAGAGCAAAAAAGAAAATTTAGTATTAATAAGGGCTTATACTTTCATCTAAAAACCCCTCGCCAACGGTCGAATGTTTCGACCGTGATTATCTTAAGCACTTTCATCAAATAAGGCGTAAATCTTTACCTCAAACTGATCATACCGTTCTTTACTTGCACCTATGTACGGCTTTTATCAGAGGAAACACTCGGCCTTAGGTAAAAGAACATTTTTACAAGAAAATAATTTCTGGACCTCCTTCAAGGCAATTCAGGCTTGTTATCTCTGATGATTGAAGCTCTTCTAATAACACCTCTGAAACATATAAATAAGGTAAGACAATTACATCCAATAAATCATAAGCTTGATATTTTTGGGGGAGGCAAATTCTATCAAATGTAATAGAATAGGTATCAGCTGTTTGTTTTTCATACTCCTTTGGGGAGTCGACTGATTTAAAGTATTTTCTTTGGCCTGTTAAATCATTCTGTTCATAGTAAATCGATCTACTAAAAATTATTTCTTCTTTAGGGATGTATGGTATAAATAGCATAAAATATCTAATATCAATTCCCCTAATATCTATGGGTAATAGATGATATTCCTGCTTTGATACATTGTTTTTAGTTAAGACATTAACAACTTTTTCACTAACAATAAATCTAATTCCAAAAGACCAAGGAGAAAAGACCATAATATCTGTGACCTTCGCACTTTTCAATAAAACTCCTTCAAGGTTTTTAGGATTAAAGTCAAAAATCTCTTTCCTCTTTTGAAGAAATACATCAATATCCCCTGCCCAAAAAACTGATTCCATGAACCTAAGCTCAAATGGGCTAGTTCTTAATTTCTTTTCATCTATTTCCAATTGGTAGATTCCATTTCGGACACCTATGACTTTTGGTTCAGGGCAATATGAAATTTGGCTAAACATCTTACTTAATTCCATTAATTGAGATCTTATTTATCGATCACTCCATTTTTAGAGTCTAGAAGTCTCACTATAATCTTTACTGCAAAGTTATTTCCCTCGTCAGCGGTCGAAACACTCGACCGCGATGACCTGAAACGCTTTCATCTGCAAACCAGAAAAATAACTGGTATGGACTACTTTGCTAGACCGTCTTACGGCTTTTTCGGTCGAGGCATTCGACCTCAGGCATACACCGCGATTGCATATTTTCAGTCGATCCACTTCGATAAATCTACTTTATAAAAAACGACAGAATCTAAATGATCCGAAGGTGCCCAATATGGTATTCGAGATATCTCTTCCAATGTTTTAGGACTCAAATCGAGATTAAAAGTTTTTGTATAAAAAAGATGGCCATTATAGTAAATCTTTGGA
Source organism: Bacteroidota bacterium (assembly GCA_039026865.1). Classification (GTDB taxonomy): domain Bacteria; phylum Bacteroidota; class Bacteroidia; order Cytophagales; family Cyclobacteriaceae; genus Ekhidna. Next base: position 1,522 of record JBCCLN010000442.1, read on the forward strand.
TTTGCCGAAAAACCTAGATAAAATTTCTTACCATTGATTTTAAAGTGGTCTCCATGCTTAAGCAGAAAATTATTACTTGAATTTGGTCCATCAATCGACCTGTTAACCACTTTGATTGGAGTCCTTTTTATATCAAAATTATCATTTACTATAAATAAAGAGTCATTTGAAAGGTGATTAGATAAAGAGATTTCCTTAATTATTGAAGGCAATTGATAGAATCTTAACTCCTCAACGTATGAAGCATGTTTTTCCTTATCTAACTCCCTAAATGCAATAATCCCAATACAGGATGAACAAAGTATAGGGAGTAGAGCCAATGCTAACATTAAGAGCTTTCTCAATTTCATTATAGAAACTTTTACGATAGGTCAACAATCATAGTTTAGACTGTTTTAACGAACTAAGCCCAGCACTAACGTACTGGGCTCACTGTTTTTGATAATGGTCAATTGTGTCGACCATACATCTACTTTTTCCTTATTTCCTTCAGTTTACGTTTGGTAAAGCCTTGCTTAGGATTGATAGCCAGGGCTTTCTCGTACC
>JBCCLN010000443.1:0-2064 GCA_039026865.1 Bacteroidota bacterium
AAGCTGAATTATCCAAATTATACCAACTTTTCCGGTGAAAGAAACGAGGATTTCAAATGCAGTTGGTGAAGGCATCAGCAAGCATATGCTTTCATGCAGTTGGTTGTAGCCTGTTTTCTCGGCCCGCATTATTCATCACAAATAGTGGCCGGTTTATTCACGTAATTGATTTACAGTCGTTGAATATTCATACTGATAAACTTCTCAATGAATAACGCCTGAATTTTTCGGGTTAGTTTTCAAGACTTTTCTTTACCCACAGAATTAGTTCAACTTCGTCCACAATAGACCATGAGTGTGGATGTCTAAATCCAGAACTTCTATATCCTTTTTGGGTTGCAGGGACAAATTCCGCGTTTTCATTCCCCAACAACAAAAGCCTGTTTATCAGTTCGGAAGAGGCAAGAGCATTAGAATCAAATAAACTCCTCCTTCTGTTTTTCAATTGCCATACCACATCCAAATCATGATATACCCTTACACCTGGATTTATTAGATATTTCTCGTTTCCTACAGTTTCTAAGGACGAATTGAATGGGGTCAATCTTTCATACGTTTCTTTGTTATCGATTGGATTTCCAATTTCATTTTGCATTATTTCAGTCACGAATTTTGCTTCACCAACACCGGCTTCAGAATAATTCTTTTTGATTTCCCTTTGGAAGTAGTTCCAAATATTAAATAAGTCAACCGGAGCGTCTACACTAAAAACTGATTTGGGTTTTATGGGAACGATTGAGGGATTTTCAAAGCAATATTCCGAATATCTCAAACTAATGGTTCCACCGGCAGAAAATCCACCTAGCACAAACTGGTCTTCTGCAAGGTTATACCTGGTTTTAATGTATCCTAAAGCTTCATTCAGCTTTTCTGTTACACCATCATCAAGATAAAGTTTTTTACCTCCGGCAAGAGCAATGGTTAAAATGCCGTTGAGGTAAGCAACATTATGAATTTTAGTTTCTGGAAAGATGCTTTCTGCTGTTTGTCCAAACCCAGGTAAAAGGACGAGAGCACCTATCAATTTATCAGATTTTGGATGAACAACCAGGAAGTATTCTTCATTAGTGGAGTCTCCATAGATTACTTTTTCGAAATTCTGCCCAGGTAAACTACTCACTAATAAAATGGAGATACTAACGGTTATCATTGACTTTATCATTTGAATAGTACAAATGGTGGATAGCAATTTAAAATAGCGGTTGGTTGCAGTGATAAATCTACGCTTTTTCGTTAAGCTAAGAGTTTTTATGTAGGATAATTCCATTCACTAAAAGTGACTACTGCTGTAATTGCAGTTATGCATTGTTTGCACTAGTTTTTTCCTTTTTCCCTTTCTTTATTAGCTTCAATGCCCAATCATAATGGCTTGAGGTAGCAGATATTAGATAAGAACCTAAAGAGGTCGTTCCTGTCCAATTATATTTCTTTTTCTCATAAAGTTCATTATCTGAATGTTTTTTAATAATTGACCTTACTTTTTCGTGGGAACTTTGTAGTAAATCCCGAATTCGCCCTAAGTCAGTTTGGTGATACTTTCTCCAAATCCATTTGTTTAGTTCCGGGATCATTTTCCAGGTGTATCCTTTTGCAGGAATGTCCGGTTTAGCTCCAGTCATTCCAACCGCATACCAATTTAACATCATTAAGTGCCAATGATGCAGATGAGCAAGCACATCTCTAATATTCCGGTTCATGGTATTTGTAGAAAATTCAGCTAGTTGTTCTTCCTGTGTGTATTTGTTGATAAAATCATTGAGCTTTTCATAATTCTGTTGGCTCAAAGTCAATAATTCGTTTTTCGTTTTGGGTCTAGGCATAGGTTTGGGCTTAAATTATTTATTGCTAACATCCGGCTATCATCCGTAAGTTTGACATCTGAGCTAACTATAAAAGTATCAAATAGGCTAGTAAAGGCCTTGGCCAGTAGCTTGGCTAGCTTATAGATAATAGCATTCGTTGCATTCTGTTTACGAGTTAATTATTAATACGCGCAAAAAGAATGTTTGCGTTAACAATATTTTTTGAGGTCCCCGGGCCTTCCATTTGTGGTAAGAACATGTC
>JBCCLN010000444.1:0-2050 GCA_039026865.1 Bacteroidota bacterium
CCTGCCCATTGTACTTATACTTTTGAGGTGTGGATGCTATTCTATGATACTCCGATATTGGAGCACCATAAGGGTAATAATCTGATGCAAACACCACATTGGTTTTCCCATGATACACCGTAAAGTCATCCCAATGGATGGCTACTTCCTCTGCATTTTCATTACTTAGGTAAGCCAGGATGTAGCCTTCCCTATCCGCGACAATATCATTCAAAGAGATTGTTTCATGCACGCCAATCCCCTGTGCCGAGGTAGTGATCTGCAAGAAGCCCGCTCGCACATAGTTCATCTCCAACCAGTCGCTCGCTTGTAGCGAGTGACCATTATTTTTCTTTTTTTTGTTCAATGGCCATTCTTATTCAGATCATATGTTATATCCGTCACTCGGCACAGCCGAGCGACTGTTGAGTGCATCTGTGACATTGTAAATTTGTTCTTTTTCTTAAAAGCCAAATGGCGGCAAAAGGCAGCAACCTTGTTACTGGGCCGATAAGGCAATAATTTTCTGCCCATTCAAAACAAAACCTGTTTTTAGAACTTTTTTAACTGAGACCTTCAGACAGTATATAACATATGATTGTAAATCATTAAAATCTGATGGATCAACATCTATAAAATGAAAGTTTTTCTCCCAATTAGGGGGTAATGCAACCTTCACATGAGATTTCTTATCAACCCCCCAGAACACTATTTCTTTCGTTGGAACAGGGACATGAATAACAATTTCTTTACGCCTTGCTGACTTTATAATTTGCCCTTTTTTAAAAATGGCTATACTTTCTTTATTTCCATATGTAGGCTTAAAATTAATCTCCCAATCAGGCATTCCAAGATTTGGTAATAAATCACTAGTGTATTCCTCTAGAGCCTTATTGACCTCCTGAGTATGCAAAAATTTATCTAAAAAATTAGTTACATATGAAGTATGAGTAAATCTAATCTTCATGTTTTCTGTTCTTTTTTAAGAGTCTCCATTTGGCTGATATCGCTTATCTTTTTCCCTATTTAGAGGAAGTTCATTCCCATTACTTCTGTGATTCCTAACTCTTGCAGCTTCAGCTTCTTTTGCTTTTCCAGTGGTTGTAGTTCCTAAATCTTTTACAACTTCTCCTTGTGCGTTTGTATAACCCTCTTTTTGAGCCTTTCGCTCACTTGTTCTTAATCTTCTTACCGTACCATCAGACATAACATCATCTGCATTAGCTTTTCCAACTTTAAGGACATCACCTCCATCTTTTACCTCATAGAGTACAAAATTACCTTCGGCGTTATTCGCATTTTTGTTCAATTTTTTAGCATCGCCCGCATCATCAAAAATCCCTAAAGCCTTACTAGCCTTCTTTGCTTCACCCCCAAATCCAGTCAATAAATCAATTGTGGCAAAAGCATCATCAGCATTTAACTGTCCATCTAGTAATGTTAAAGCATTGTCAAGTATATCCAGTCCTTCTTGCTTGAGGGATTTTCCTATTGATTTGGCATCTAACTTACCAGTCTTTTTATAGATCTTATAAGTTCGCTTGCTAACCTTATAGGCGGATTTTGCAATCTTTACAACTAATCCCCAACCTTCTCCATTTATATCAATTCGCTTAATTGGATTACCCCCTACATAATTGTAGGGCGACCAAGAATAATAATCCTCTGCCCTAGGATCGATAGAGGTAAATAATGCTATGCTGGGTTCATAAAACCTTGCCCCATAATCATAAAGCCCAATCTCATCATGAAATTCCTTGTTGTTATACTTGAAACGTTGTACCGTACTTGCCATTCTTTCATAAGAGCTAAAAGTAATTCCGAAAGGATAGTAAGAATCGGCACTCACCACATTCGTTTTCCCATGATATACCTCCAGATCATCCCAACTTACCACCAGTTCAGATCCCTGCGTCTCATTACTCAAATACACCATCACATAGCCTTCCCGATCTGCGATGTAGTCTGTAGCAGTGACCAAAGCCATTGTTCCGTTCGATGCAGCCGTGATCTGTGTGAAAGAAGCCGTCACGAAGTTCATCTCTTTATCAAATACGAGATAATTAATGTA
>JBCCLN010000445.1:0-2036 GCA_039026865.1 Bacteroidota bacterium
CCGAGAGCCTTTGTGAATTACATCTTCTTTGATCGGGAAATGAACTATGTGCGAGCGGGCTTCTTACAGATCACCACTGCAGCGCAAGGAGTTGGTGTGCACGAAACGATCAGCCTAAACGACATCATTGCAGACCGTAAAGGGTATATCCTGGCTTACTTAAGCAATGAAAATGCAGAGGAAGTAGCCATCCATTGGGATGATTTTAGGGTGTATCACGGGAAAACGAATGTGGTTTACGCAACGAACTACTACCCTGGTGGATTTACCTTTAATGAGCATCAAAGAACTGCTTCAGTAAAGAATAAATGGAAGTTCCAGAGTAAAGAATGGTTACCAGAGCTGCGAGTTTATGACTTTGGTCCAAGAGGCTGGGATCCGCTTATCTGGCGAACCAATGCGCAAGATATATTAGCCGATCAGTTCCCGGATCAGTCATCGTACTCGCTGTTTAGAAATAATCCGGTAAGCTTTACAGACCCTACTGGAATGTCTCCTGTTGATTGGGTAGAGGATAGAAATGGAAATATATACTGGGACGATAATGCTACATCGCAAGCAACCACAAAAGAAGGTGAAACCTATCTAGGTAAAAATGTGATTGTTGGAACACATAATCGAGACGCAACAGGAAATGAGGAAATCAATACCGCTCGATTTGACTTGTACTTAGAAAGCGATAAAAAAGGATCTTCTGCCACGATTATAGGTAATACTGTACCTGCAGATGTTACCAAGCATGGAACCTTAGCAGAAGGTCTTTATCCTGCACGTTTTCAGGGAAGATATAGTAAACTGAAAAAGGGGATTGATGATTTGTCAATTATTATCAATGAAGGTAAAGCTCTTCCGACGATAACAGGTAAAAATCCTAATAATCCAAATTCAGACTATTTGACAAATGTTTTTATTCATGCAGGAAACAAAGGGTATGAAAGGCTTTGGTATAATAGGAAAAGAGGTGATGTAGGTTACATATCTGAAGGATGTCAAACTACAGGCTGCGGACAGGGATCAAGGCGATCACATAATTTATTCATGCAAAAAGTAGGTAGAGATTTTAATGGATATTATTTTCTAAGATCTGACCCTAACAATCATAAAGAAGAAAACTGAAAATGGTTATGAAGAATTTTATTGTGGTCTTATTGATAATCTTCAGTTTTTCTTGTGAAGCCCAAAACAAGGAGGCATTAGAAGCTGAAAAAATGCCGGATTTATTAGGTTCTAAATGGATTTGGAATTTAGGTGATGGCTGTACGAATTATTTTATTTTCTCAGAAAAGTGCTACTCTGAATATAATTGTGAACTTGGAGAAGAATGGCAAGGGAACTATGAAATCAAAAATGACACGTTAATTTTATATGAAAAAGTATACACAAGTAATATACCAAATGAGGGCAAATATGTAGTTCAAGAATATAGAATGTTCTTATTTAGAGAAGGATTAGGTATTATTTATTCGAGAATTTTTGAGGGCGAAAGTTGGAAAGAGATATGGATAAAATCTCCTAAGGTATTTTTTAAAAGAGTGAAATTTTGAACTAAAGCCTCTTAAGAGAATAAGTCTTTTTTATACCTCTCAACAGTCGCTCGGCTGTGCGGAGCGACGAGTATAAAATATGACCTGAATGAGAAGACCATTAAACAAAAAAAGAAAAATAATGGTCACTCGTTATAAGCTAGTGACTGGGTGGGACACCGAAGCATATACCATGAGGGAGGATTTTGAAGGGGCTGATAATGGCTTTACTGATTTGCATCAAGCAACGGATGCGAATGCGAACACCACAACTCCTTATGCATCACATAACAAAGTAGGTTTACTACAAAGCGGACAGACAGGGGCGAAGGTGTTTTTGTCTTTAAACAAACGAGACACGGTTGATCTGAGTGTGAAGGTGAACTATGGGACTGCACCGGGTGGTAACGGCTTTTTAGGTACCGCTTACGCTACACTCTTTGGTGAGTTTAATAATGTGTATGGTTCCGGTGTAGAAGGCGGAGTAAGTGCAAACTCTGGGGAGTTCAATGA
>JBCCLN010000446.1:0-2034 GCA_039026865.1 Bacteroidota bacterium
CAATCTGCAGAAGATAGGAGATCCTTTTTTCACCACTAAGGATCCCGATAAAGGTACAGGATTAGGCCTTTACATTACGTTCGATATCTTAAAAGCTTATAACATTTTGTATGAAATAAATTCCGATGAAGGTGAAGGGACTACCGTTACCTTAATTTTACTAAGTACTAATAAAGAATGAAAAAAATTTTATACGTTGATGATGAATCTTTTAATCTTGAGGTTTTTATCGATATCTTCAAAGGTATTTTTGAAGTATATACTGCTAATTCAGGCATTGCCGCCCTTTCAATTCTTAATCAAGAGCAAATTGATTTCGTGATTACGGACATGAAGATGCCGAATATGTCAGGGCTTAAATTAGTAGAAGAAATTCGAGAAAAAAGTATTCTTATTCCCTGTTACATTTTAACAGGTTATGAATTAAAAAAGGAAGTTAAACAAGCAATTGACAAAGGTGACTTAAATGGTTATTTTGCAAAACCATTCGATACAGAAGAAGTCTTAAAAACCATCAGATCTTTCTAAGCATGGAATATTAAAAGTTCGTTTTTTGACTGTCAGGCAATTAATATACTATCAAAATCTTCCTGAAATTTGAGAAAATTCTTTGCTTTCGGGCAAAGACCTCTGTTGTAATGTTTAGCAACGGAAGATTAGTAGAAAAACTCGCAAAAGATTTTGATCGAAAGCAGCATTGCAAACAAGAGAGTTAGATAGTAAAACAAATAAAGTAGAAATTGTAAAAGATCAGAGAGATACTTTTATTGAAATAGACACTTAACCCGAAAAATTCGGGTATTATTCATTGAGATGAGGTAACACGTTGAATAAGAGGTAATTGATTTCGAATCGGATGCCAAGATCGTTCCCAAAATTTGAGGAATCAAAAATCATTAGGTATGAATATTAAACTATGATAAATCAATTACTTGAATCAACCCGCCACTAGTTGTGGTGAATAATGTGGGTTAATAAATATTTCATCTTTGATGGCATTTATTATTCAGCCATATGTAAGCTGCTCTAGGAGCTACTCTGAGGATTGAAATAATATTTTGAATCGATAGAAGAGACTGGTGCGCTGTTTTTCAAGGTAGACACGACCTTTAATGGTGACATGCCTTACCATGTTGTTGAAGGTGCCAGCAAAACTGGGAGTAGCCATAGCTATCTGGTCTTGCTTTCCTGTACTCTTCCAATAATAGCCGTTTACTAACCCAGTGCGCTTTGGCTCTTGGAGATAGTGATCCAGAAGCTCTTTAAAAAATGATCTTAGCGATCAGCTTTATATGCAGGATTTCCTGGATGAAACCTTAGCTTCTAATACCGGATCTTCTAAACCAATCAACTCATTTATCGAAAGACCATTTTCATTTTTGGTTTGAAAGAAGGCCTTCTAGTTTAGTCAAGTAAGACTTTATCGTGTTATTACTCATGCCAAGGGTACGGACAATCGTCTTTTGCTTTTCCCTTGCGAATAAAGTATCAATAATTGTTTTATTTCTCTCATAGGTTTTGATTTTCCTGTCATCTAGTTCTTGCGTGATTAAATCCAGAAACTAAAATCTAGAGGTCAACATGCTCCTGTGAAAAGCTAACAAGAGGTCGGCTTACTCCGGTGCTCAATGCCACGTTTTTACTATGGGGTCAAATCTGCTGGAATAACAGGTAAAGCTAGCTCAAAAAACCACTTTCCCCTGATTTCCAAATACCAAAATTAGGGGGTCAGCTTGGACGGAATATCCACCAGGAATTCACTATTTTTATGGAATAACTATTGAAAAGATATGAAAGAAGGATGGCTAGAGGCGATCAATCAAGAAATACTGGAACTTAAAGCGCTTACGAAAGAGACACGTGAAATGACTCTTGAAACCAGAAGATCGGCTGATGCGGCGGAGTTACGTGCCGCTGCCGCAATGGAAGAAGCTAAAGCATCCAGAGAAGAAGCCAAAGCATCCTATCATTCTCAGCGCATCAACACCTGGTGCAAAAAAGTAATCACCACCGCGCATCGTGACGAAAGCCGGA
>JBCCLN010000447.1:0-2025 GCA_039026865.1 Bacteroidota bacterium
AAATCATTTTATGAGTTAATTATTTCAATAATAATGATAATCAAATTCATTTTTAAAATAATATTTTATATAAATAGCTGAATAGTAACGAATAACACCCGAATTTTTCGGGTTAAAGTACCTGGTCGGGCACCTAGAATTTTTAAGAATCGATTAAAGTTTTTCATTAGTTTCACCTTTTATACAACTAATCGATTACTTTCACGTATTAAACAACAAATATGAAAGGAGAGCATTTAGGAGAGCTTGAAGAATTGGTGCTTCTTACCGTCGGCTCATTGTATGATGAAGCGTACGGAGTGGCTGTAATGGATGAAATTAAAGATAGGACCGGTAGATATTTAAATATCAGTGCGATTCATGCAGTGTTAAGAAGGTTGGAGGATAAAGGGCTGTTGACTTCCAGGATGGGAGGATCCACAAACGCCCGGGGAGGAAGACGAAAACGACTTTTTACACTTACAAAAGCAGGAAAGTTTGCGTTAGATCAGATGGTAAGAATTCGCACAGCGCTTTATAAAGAAATTCCAGATATTACTTATTCATTTTCTTCATGAATGTGTCTCCACCAAAATGGGCAGATCAATTTCTTCGGTGGTACTGCAATCCTAAATACTTGGAAGAGATTGAAGGAGATATTTATGAATTATTTGAAAGAAGAAGTGAAACCAAAGGATTTAATCTCGCAAAAATAAAATTTGTCTGGGATGTATTTCGCTTCTTTCGATGGTCAAATATTAACAGGGCGAACTCAAAATATAACTCAATGAATCAATTTATACTATTTCGAAATTATCTAAAACTTGGTTTTCGAAACATAAAAAAAAATCTTGTTTCTTCTTCAATAAACATTTTCGGCTTAGCCATAGCCATTTGCTTTGCGGCTTCTATTTTCATTTTCATGGATTTGCAATTCAATATGGATTCGTTTCATATGAAAAAGGACCGCATCTACCAAATTACTAACTATGTGGAGCAGGATGGCACTGAAGAAATGTGGAGTGATTCTCCTGTAATATTAGGCCCTTCATTACTAAAAGATCACCCATCTGTGGAAGCATTTACAAGGGTAGATTACAGAAATGCAAGTGTTAAATCAGGAAAAGATGTCTTTGATGAGCTAACCATTTTAGTTGACCCGGCCTTTTTCGAAATTTTTGACTTCCCATTGCTAAGCGGAGACAAAAAAGCTTTGTATCAAAAAAATCAAGTAGTTATCAGTAGGAATATGGCCATTAAATATTTTAGCGATACGGAACCCATAGGCCAAGTGCTTTCCTTCAAATTTTCAAACGGACAAATTAAGAAGATGAGTGTAGGAGCAGTACTTGATGAATATCCCTACAATTCAAGTATTATCTATGACTTTTTTATTCCTTTTGAAAATTTTATTGATTTGGAACCTGGTACCATCAACGACTGGGGATATTTGACGGATGCCACTTTCATTTTGATGAAAGATGGAGAATCTATCTCAGCCATTGAAGACAGATATAACGATTATGTGGTTTTGCAGAATGAAAGCGACCCAGAGTGGAAAATCACCTCATTCTATTCTTTTCCCTTAAAAGATATTTCTACTAATTCCTGGCAAATAGTTAGCTCGGTTGCGGGTGGAGGTCATCCTGCAGGTTATATTGCGTTAATAGTGATTTCACTCTTTCTTCTTGGGATGGCGTGCTTCAACTTTATGAATATTGCGGTAGTAAGTGCTACTAAGCGATTAAAAGAAATCGCATTGAGAAAAGTGATGGGAGGAGTCAGGAAAGAGATCATTGAGCAATTTTTGATTGAAAATCTCTTACAATGCTTCTTCGCCTTAGTAGTTGGGGTACTGTTGTCTTATTTTCTTCTTTTACCTTGGTTCAATGTGATGGTTCCTGAAATGGATATTCAATTCCGAACAAGTGACCCTTGGACAATAGTTCTATTTCTCGTAGGCCTGTTGCTTGGTGTAGGGCTTGTATCCGGCGCTTATCCGTCATTTTATATTTCAAAGTTCGATACGATCACCATTTTTAAGGG
>JBCCLN010000448.1:0-2012 GCA_039026865.1 Bacteroidota bacterium
CCATCGGACTGGGATTGGATGGTCTGAGAAACGACAGCGGGACTTAAGATTAATAATAACAGGCCGATAAATAAACTTTTCATGTTTACAATTTTATTTGAGTCAAAAGTAGATTTATTAGGCTCTGAAAGCGTTTAAATACTGGTCATATAAATCCAAAATCATTCTAAATGAAGTAATCTGAACATTAGTTAAAAAAACAACCCACAATGGAAACGCACGATAATGTTTTATTTTTTTATTTAATACATCAGGTGTTTGCACTGGGTTTTCATAAAAGTCTATTTTTTTTATTATTATTTATAAATCATGCTTGAATAAACAATTTTACTTCCTATTTCAGAGTAAGATAATGGCTTATGGTAAGTAACCTTACTTTTATTATTCACGATTTATAAGCAACTACCTATTCAGCAATGGCTAGTTTCTTTATAAGGAGTACTATAAACTCACCTTAAGCATGATTGAACATACCGTCACATTTAGTGTGTCTGTGTTATTTTTGAAAAAGGTTTCCTACAGAATAAATTCATAATCAATAACGACAAGAATTATGGAGAAAATACAAGAGGAAACCCGATTAGGTCGTCCTTGATAATTGCTTTCTGCCTATGAAATCTCATTTCAGCTTCATCCCGACATTTTTTGATGGGTTAATAGGTATGTGCTAACCTCAAAACAAGGAGTTTTAGTCGATTTTTGAAGCTTTAAGTCAGTTTTTCATTTTCTCGCCCAAAAGAAAACGAAACAAAAGAAAAGAGCGCCACAAATAAAGTCCATTCTTCCCGCAAAACGCTCAAAACCAACCCCCTATTCTTGCCTACCCACGAGCCCCGAATGAACCGCGCTATTCGTGGACAAGCTCCCCTCCTTGACCTAAAGAATTTTCAAGTAAGTCCCGATTAAAGTTAACCAAAATCAGCTTCAGGGTATTATTAACTTGGAGTTAGAGAAAGAGAAACGAGCTGTTTGACAGAATGATTGATGGTCTGATGTTAACCGAGCGAAAGCTGTTTATATCCAACAACGCAAATCCAGCTAGTCTCGCCATGCCACTCGCTCAGGCATCGGTTCGAAATTGTCCCATTACTAATTTTACATCTGACCCAAACTTTCAGCAAAATTGAAGAAAAATTATCTCCGTGAAAAACCTTTTATCTGAAGGGAAACTGATTGAACATTTGTTATTATCCCTGTTTTGTTAAAGCAGGGATAATAACAAATTCGTAAAGTAATTACTCTAGCGATTATGCCAACGGACGATCTATCAATTGCTTTGAAATAAATCCTGGTTTTCTTTTGTGGAGCCTACTGAATTATTGGCCCTTTTCCACTTTAAGTTTTGAGCTCTTACCCCGGCTTGATGTCTTTGGTCAGTCATAAACTGTTTCAATTTCAAGTCATTATCCTTTAGGTCAAAGGCTTCCAACAAGTAATCATCCGTGTCGATCATTTGATTGCGAAGTACACTGCGCATTAAGTGAAGGCGTTGAACAAAGGCCGGATCCTCAATAAGATTGATTAGACAATCAGGATCATCTTTAAGGTTATAAAGTTCTTCAGTTTGGCGATAATTGAAATGCTTAATCCGCAGAGCAATTTCCTCATTATTCTGAGCAGCCTTTTTCATCGCTTTATAGGTCAGGTGATTCATTGTTGCGCTTTGCATTTGAGTTTCGTCATCAGACCATGCATTGAATACATAATTCCATTCTTTAGAGATTACTCCTCTCATAGGACTAGGTATTCCTCTTGAATTTTCATCAAAGTTACCAAAAGCATATCTTTCACCAGTTTCATTTTTCGTACCTATGAGTGATCTACCCTTATAGTCAGGATTATCCGATACTGGTAGACCTGCTACATCAAGAATAGTTGGAAATAAATCAATGCTAGAGACTATTTCATTCCGTACTTGACGAGCCTTAATTTTATTGGGCCATTTCATAATCAACGGAGTTCGAAGACCATTATCATAAACAGATGATTTTGCAAAAGGAAATGGCATCCCA
>JBCCLN010000449.1:0-2008 GCA_039026865.1 Bacteroidota bacterium
TATTCATTTGAGAACTCCTGACTCGACATAAATTTTTCTGTCGCAAACACACCATAATGATCGACAGAAAAGATGTTTTTGAATTTGAAATGATACAGTATTGCGACAAAGAAAATTTATGTCGAGTCAGGAGTTCTCAAATGAATATGAATGAAGAAGCACCATGTGGAAAGTATGCCCCTCTTTCGACCCCGAGCAGCGGGTACTGATGTGGGTTCAAGAAGTCATTATCTAGAAACAGATGGTCAGAACGGGGATCTCCTTAGTCCTTATTATTCACCACAATTAGTGGCGGGTTGATTCAAGTAATTGATTTAGATTAGTTGAATATTCATACTGAATGGTTTTTGATTCCTCAAGTTTGGGGAACGATGTTGTTCTCTCACTCAAAATCAATTTACCTCATAGAAAATCCTTTGCAAAACTGGATTTTTGGCTCAAAACGAGGCTTTCAAAATTTCAAAAACGTAGTTTAATGGAGTGTACGACAGATTTGCAAAGTTTGCGGTCAATGATGAACTTCAAAATCCATCTCATTAGATTTTTTTTGATGTATTCATTGAATACAGCTTCCTTAAAAGCAAGCCTCGAATAGGACGAACACAAAACATCATCCTCTATCGGAGAATATGGTTGTGAAATCAGGGTAAGATTCTTCATCCATCAGAGATGATTTTATATTTCTTCGTTAGCCCGCATTATTCACCAAAAATAGTGGTGAGTTGATTCAAGTAATTGATTTACCGTAGTTTAATGTCCATTCTGAATGATTTTTGGTTCCTCAAATTTGGGGAACGATTTTGTCATCTTATTCGAAATCAATTACCTTATATTCAACGTGTTACACCATCTCAATGAATAACACCCGAATTTTTCGGGTTAGTTCAGTGTTTATTACCTATCATGGTTGATGTTGGGAATTAATGGAGACAATATTGTTTGATAAATCAGATCTGAAATGAGCATATAGGATTCCAAAGTGAATTTATACCAACTGCCAGATGAAACTGTCTGCCGATGCGGTTTAATTATGAATTCCATGTGTGCAACTAGAAGTTGGGCTATAGACACATGAATAAAATATTAAACCCTAACGTGGCTGAATTTTAAAATAGCAACAAAGACAGCACCTCCTATTGCATTACCTATTGTAGCCCAAATTTGAAACTTTAGATAGTTAAATAAAGTGATCTGTCTGCTTGTAATAAAGCCTGCAAATACTTCGATAGATCCTACGATGCAGTGATGAAGCCCTGCAATACCGATGATGGTAGTGATCAAGACAATCACGACTATTCTACTAATAGTTTCTTGAGAAGAAGTCAACAACCACCCTAATAGCCCCATCATCCAACCTGCCAAAAGCGCACTGGTTAATATTGTATACCACTCATAATCAATAAGCTCATATGCAAGATGATAAAAAGCCTCCTTACTGATAAAACCTACTAAAGGACCTATAGCGGTCAGTAAAAAACTAAAAACAAAACCTCCTATAATATTACCTGTGTAGACCAAGCCCCACAGTTTAAATAGGTCGCTAACTTGAACAGATTTATTAAGAACAGGAAGCAGTGCTAATGCAGTGTGTTCGGTAAACAATTCAGATCGACCTATTATTACGAAGATAAATCCTAGAGGATAGGATAGCGCTAAATACATCTTTAATGACTCTGGATTCACTGATTCACCGAAAAGTGTGAAAACCGTTCCCATAAGTAAAACACTAAAACCGACCTCTAATCCTGCCCCAAATGCTGAAATAAGTAAACCAGAATTTGATCGGTTGAATTCATGCAAACTTGCTTCAAGTTGTTCTTCAAGTATACGATTAACTTCTTTAGGCTTATCTAATTTACCAGATGGATCGCTTGACTTTTGTTTTGTCCTCTTAAAAATCTTATCTAACATTTAAGTGTTTTGTAAACGTAGACTATCTCTTTTCAATTCTTATGACTAAAAGCAAGCATACCTATTATTTTGTATAGCCTTCTTTCGTAAAACTTGA
>JBCCLN010000450.1:0-2003 GCA_039026865.1 Bacteroidota bacterium
AAATACCGGCCGAAAACAAAACGATAATTGAGATTTGCCTGGTAAATCTTTGACTCTTTTTTAGCGCTAATAGAAACGAAAAAGAAAGTACCAAATAAGCAAAGGCATGCTCCCATTTATCGATGTAATGAACACCTTCTACCTTGATAGGGATTGAAAGAAAAGTAGATAATGCTAAGATACCTAGGGCTACCAGAATTGCGGGAATAAACCAAATCAATCCTCTTTCCATTAAAATTCAATGTTTAAGCCGTCTGAAAGACGATTCATTGAGATTGATTTGGAATTGATGACCTCATCACTCATGTGAGATAACCAAATTTGCTTACAATCCAGCTTGCCCTCTATCTTTTTAAGTTCTTCATAACTAAGGTGGCCAAAATTACTGCCTTGCAAATAATTACATTCACAAATAAACAAATCAGCATTCTTTGAAATACTAAAAAGTGCATTAGTGATAGAAGTATCTCCTGAGAACGCAAATACTTTGTTTTCCCAATTCAGCCTAATACCGTGCGGAATGGAGTCTAGGCTATGCTTCACCTCAAAGGCCTCCACAAACTTATTGAGATATTCTAAGCTACTTCCGGTTTGGTACTCTAAAAATGAAAGCGCTAAATCGGAAAATTTTGAGGTGGTGCCAGGGTACATTGCTTCATGCAAAGCAAGAACTCTTTTTTCAATCTCAGGAGGACCTATGATCACAAGTGGATGATTTCTCGGATGTTCAAAAAGTGCGCAAATAAGTAAAAATGGAAGCCCTCCATAATGATCACCATGAAAATGAGTGATGATGATAGTAGAAACATCGTGAAGAGAAATCTTTTCCTGTTTGAGTCGGATCAACGTAGTGGCTCCACAATCTATCAATACATATTCACCTTCGTGGTTGGATAATGCGAAAGATGTATTACTCCTTCCACCATTGCCAAATGCATCTCCACATCCTAAAACAGTCAACTTCATCTTTCTCTTGATATTTTAAGATTAAAGGTATTTAGGTAAAGTGTAAATTTAGGGCACCTCTAAAAACTAAGTTCGAGAATTTGAGGTAACGATTTTTTTTCTGAGACAAGACGTCAAAAACGGAGTTTAGCAGCGTTAAATAGGTGTTTTGATAACGAAGTATCGGAAAAAAGGATCATCTCAAAAATTGAAAGGGAAGATCATTTTTAAAGGTCCCCTTCATTACCAATATTCCAGCAATGATACTTTTCATTTTATCATCTTCTACAAACAAAGAGAAAAATCACCTGCCGGTAGAGTAAACAAACGTGCAAAACAACGAGTATTATGGTGATATGGATATGCAAAAAAATGTGTTGGGAACACCATTGATCCCTTGTAGTAAAGCGCCGCTTACAGGTTTTTTTCGTGACGGCTGTTGTAGCACAGGGCCTTTAGATCTTGGAACTCATACCGTATGCGCAATCATGACGGAAGACTTTCTTGCTTACACCAAATCGAAAGGAAACGACCTGAGCACTCCTCGCTCAGATTATAACTTCCCTGGATTAAAGCCGGGTGATAAGTGGTGCTTATGCGTGAACAGATGGAAAGAAGCGTATGATGCTCAAAAAGCCCCTAAAGTCATATTGGAAGCTACAAACGAAAAATCCCTGGAATACATACCTTTCGAGATATTGAAATTATACAGTTAGTTTATTTTCTATCTATACTGGATTAAAAGGGAAGGTTTCATGGAAGGAATGAATTGTGGGTAGATATTAACCCGCATTTTAAGACATCGTAAATGTAACATAGAGCAGCTAACTTCCCGTAGCAGCCATGCAAGCCTATGAATTTGATGGTGATTGGATCCCTACTCGCCTTTTGGATGGAATGTAAAACCCTGATTAAGAAATAATCAGGGCTTTGAAATAGTAATTGGAGATGAAGCATCGCACTTAAATCTCATATGGAATACTATAAGTACTCAACTACCTTCTCTTGGCTGCTTTATGGTTAAAACTATAAATGAATAGCCATGAAGAAGAAGCACC
>JBCCLN010000451.1:0-1991 GCA_039026865.1 Bacteroidota bacterium
TCTTCTATGAACACATAAAGTGAATAAACTCCGAGCGCCGTTCCAAAAGGAAAGCTAAAAATTGAAATACATCCTGCGATAAAACAGAGAGTAAGTCCCCAGTTCTTGCCCTGGACTAAGCCTATACCTCCTATGAGTGAGGGCACAGCGGAAAGAATAAAAATGAACGTAACCACCGTCCGAATAATACTGGCTACCATCTCAAAAATCATAGCCGTTTCCGGTCCTTCATCCTCTACAATCGCCTCTATGATGAATGGTAGAAACGAAGAGATGATCACACCAATAAAGACAAACAAAAGCGCAGTAAGAGAACCATATACTATGTGAAGAATACCAAGTATACGTTTATGTGATTGAATATTCATGAGCTAGTTTTTTTATAAACTACGAAATCAAAGGCATATTGATGTTTATTGTCTATTGGATGATGCACTCGCGATACTTCATTCCACTCCTTAAGCGAAAATTCAGGAAAGGTTACTAAGCCATCAAATAGTCCTTCTATTTCGGTTAGATAAATCTTATCAGTGATTTCTAGCCCCATTCGATAGATCTCTCCACCACCGATTATAAATAGTTCCTTTTCATTATTTTTTTCTGCAATTGCTATACCTTCTTCAAGCGAGTGAATGATGGTAGCGCTATTTGCATGATAATCATGTTGTTTCGTAATGACAAGATTGGTTCGTTCAGGAAGTGGCCGAAATTTATGGGGAAGAGACTCCCAGTTTTTTCGTCCCATGATGACGTGATGCCCTCTAGTAGTTTGTTGAAAATACTTAAAGTCATTGGGTAAATGCCATGGTAGGTCATTATCCTTACCTATAACCCGGTTCTTGCCCATTGCTGCTATCATTGATATGACCATATTATCTGATTAATTTTATGCCCGTTGGTATTTCTTATTGAAAAGTATGACCTCTTAAAAATTCATCGGAAGACATTCTTTTCTTCCCTTCCTGTTGCAGTTCAGTAATTTCAAGTTGATGGTCTTGGCAAGAAATCATTAGTTCCTCCCCAGCACTCCTGACACTGTATTTTCCAGGCTCCTTGCCTTCTAATCCGGATAAATCCACATCAAATATCTTTAGTATTTTTCCGTTAAAAGACGTCCAAGCTCCTGGGTACGGAGATAAGCCCCTTATGAAGTTCCTAACTTTTTCCGCAGGCCTATTCCAATCGATCTTACAGTCTTCTTTGAAAATCTTAGGTGCAGTGACCAATTTTTCTGTCGATTTCTGAGGTATCCTCGGATATTCTCCTAGCTGAATTGCGTGGACTGTTTTCAGAACCAAATCTGCTCCTTTATGCATAAGCCGACGGTATAGCGTCCCTGCATTATCATTATTGTAGATTGGCTCGCTGTTTTGGAATATAATTTCACCGGTATCTATTTCGTGTTTCAGAAAGAACGTAGTAACACCTGTCTCTTTTTCACCATTAATGATTACCCAATTGATTGGTGCTGCTCCACGGTATTGAGGGAGAAGAGAGGCGTGAAGATTAATAGTGCCAAGTGCAGGCAAATCCCATACGATTACCGGCAGCATTCTAAAAGCGACCACAATTTGCAAGTCGGCTTGTAATGATTTTAATTCTTCAATAAAATCCGGAGATTTTAAATTGCTCGGTTGAAGGATTGGCAAACAAACTTTGATCGCATAATCTTTTACCGCCGAGGTTCCAAGTTTTTTACCCCTTCCTCTTGGTCTGTCCGGAGCAGTAACTATAGCCACCACATTAACCTTATTTTCAATTAGTTTTTGCAATGATGCGGCTGCAAAATCTGGTGTCCCAAAAAATACAATTCGAAGTTTTTTGCTCATAAAAGTGGCAAAGAAACCAAGGATTTATTAGAATCTTTTGAAAAACCCGCCTTTTGGCCCAACTCTTCGTTACTCAAAATTTCAAAAGCCTCATTTACGGTCAGTAAACTACGTTTTTGAAATTCTGAAAGCCTCGATTTGAACCAAAAATCCAGTTTTGCA
>JBCCLN010000452.1:0-1988 GCA_039026865.1 Bacteroidota bacterium
ATGGACGGATTATAGAAGAACAGGTTACCCTGAACTTATTCCTGTATCAAATGGAATTAATTCTTTTAATCTAAATGGTGAAATACCTAGAAGAGTCAGCTATCCACAGAGTGAACTTGATTTAAACAATGATAACGTTCCCATAAAAGATGGAAATCTTCAAACTTCGCTTTGGTGGGATAATTAACTTTTATAATTCTACTTAGGTTTATGTTGATTGACAATCTTGGAAGGAAACTTTCGGAATGATCAGATAATACAAAATCCAATTATAATTGGATGAGAACTAGGAAGTTTCTTCTATTGCTTTTAATCCTAAGAAAAGGGGAAGTAATGGTTTGCATATCCTCATCAAGACAGAAGTCATAAAAGACAGATCGGAAGTACACTATGACCATATTCTACTTGTTAGATGGCGTCATTTTGGATGTCATTCAATATGACTTAATTTAGAGATAAAGGTTCCACGCTTAATAAAGGCAGAGATGGAAAGGTTCAGTATGGTCCTCTCCGAGGCCAACCGTTGGACCTCCATCGAATTTTTTGGAAGGGGACAGCAATCATGGCTGTACAAATTCCTTCCCTTTTCTCAGGGAATTCCTTCCCGTGATATTTTGGGTTGTCAAAAAGACATCCCCAAGAAAAATAGTCGGCAAACACGTCTGATAATATCTTAACAAGTGAACAACCATAAAAAAGGTCTTTTAGCATTAATAGAGAAGGTTTTTAGCCTCACCCATGGAGCCGATGCCTATCCCAACCCAGAAATTGGATCATGGGCGAGTGGAACAAAGGACTTGTACGATTATGGAGGACCTCATCTTTCTGGATGACGATTCAGGGTGGCCAGGTTTAGCTACCTTCATTTGTATAGAAGCCCAGATAACCGAAAAACAAACTGGCAAAACGCCACCTAGACCTAATTATAAATCGGCAATAAAAAAGAAAAAGCGCAGGTCTTCATCATTAAGCTACAACAATTAAATCTCCTGTCAATCTTTTAATGAGTTTTATTGCTTCTTCAATCGCTTCGTTCTCGTATTAACCAGCAAAAGCAGAATTTCACTTTTCTGGCAATATATCTGTGATGGCTTTAGCTAATAGTATCTGAAGATATTGGACAAACTTTTCATAAACCATGACATTAAGATATTGCTCAATCTGGATTTTAATCGCTTCAATCACTTGATGAGAATTCCTCTGCTGAGACCATTTTCTAACATCAAGAGGGCAGGAGAGGTCTCAGCAAGGTACTGAAGAAATAGCTGTCTTTCTAGGAATCACGATGCGAAGAAGAAGAATATGCGTTCGATAAAAGTTTGAAAGGCTATTATTGTCAAAATGTAAATTTTGCGCTGTTACAAGACGCAAAATTAAATTATTCTAAAAAAAATAGCATATTTTATTAAAAATGTAAAGGCATCAAAGCGTTTTTAGAAACAAGAATATTATTATTCAATGGGCTAAAATCTTGCACTATTGTTTGGTAAAAATTGGTTGATTAAATGTTTTTATTTTCTTTTACTCTACTATAACATAATTATCAACCAATAAAAGTAATGTATGAAGAGGATTCTACTACTTAGTGTTTTGGTTCTTTCGGCGATGGCATCAGCCATCGCCCAGAGGACAGTATCAGGTAAAGTCACCGATGAATCGGGAGAGGCTTTACCAGGTGTGAACGTGCTCATTCAAGGCACAACGACAGGTACTCAAACGGACCTGGATGGAAACTTTCGTATTTCTGTTGAGGAAGGTGAAACGCTTGTTTTTTCCTATGTTGGTTTCGAATCTCAAGAAGTAAACGTGGGCTCAAGAACTGTTATTGATATAGCGATGGGTGGTGCCACAGAGCTTGATGAGGTGGTAGTGACTGCTTTAGGAGTGCAAAGAAATGAAAAAGCCTTAGGATATGCAGTTCAAGCTGTTGATTCTGATGCTATCATAAATTCCGGTGCTTCAAGCACGGTGGATGCGCTCGTTGGAAA
>JBCCLN010000453.1:0-1971 GCA_039026865.1 Bacteroidota bacterium
AAATCAATTACTTGAATTAAATTGCCGTTATTTGTGATAAATGATGCGGGTTAAGAATCTTTCTATAGCACTTAACAGATATAGCGTAAAATACATGTTTGTTGGTGGAGTGGCGATAAGCTTCTATGGAAGTACAAGACCATCTTCAAACTTGCTAAAAGATATTGATTATGATATTGACATATGGTATCTCGCAAACAATGATAACTTCCATAAGCTCATAAAATCAATCACTGAGATTAGTTCTGAACTAAAAAGCGAATTAGACAAAATTGTCTTCGATCCTACTAAGACCTTCATCAAATTCAATTTGGATGAATTCCATTTTGATTTTCTCCCTCAACTTGTAGCATTTTATCATAAAGATTTCAATATGTGCTACGGCAAAAAAGAGGTTGGTGAAATTTATGGTGTTCAAAACAATATCATTTCGAAAGAGGATCTTATTCGAGATAAGTAAAAGTTGGGACGAGATAAGGATTTAGCTGATATCAAAAACTTGAAGAAAAACTCATATAAAGGTTTTGCCAGGTAGTACATATTACTTCGGTAGTAAAATCAGGTCAATCTTTCTTCCAGAAGATCTTTTCAAATCACAAATCCTTTTCTTTCAAATGTAATACTACACCCATTTTTGGGTATTTCATTCCCATATGGACAAAATTTTTATATAACTAAGATTACTTCTAAGTAGACCGCACACATTTGCCACTCTCATTCCCTCCTGGCCAAGGCTCCTCACTGCGACATGGTGATTCCTGGCTCGTGACGAGTGGCAAAAAGAGTGCTTGTTTCCGCAACAGATTGACAAGTAACGCAGGGCATTATGTAACAAAACTATGTTTATTTCTATTATATCTGCGTTCATTCTTCGCTTGCCTTCGCCATGGCGCTCGGGTAAAAACGGCTTGCCTTGTCCGAACGCCCATCAACAGTTTTCTCCCAACGCGCTTCCAGCTAAGGCTGGATATTGGCCATGGCTAGCCGCCCGCTCAACAGCAAGAGAATCCCAGGTAATTGTGATGTTCTATTTTTCGATATTCGATCCCCGTTTGTACAGGATTGATTCATCTACGCGATTCTCAGGCGTTACAAAATTGCCTGTGATATACTTGCAGGCAAACGCTCTGTTTGGTTCACAGCACAAGCCAACTTCAAGCGTCATCCTGAGGAGCTATTCAATCAGTTCACTGATGATAGCGACGTGAGGATCTTATTAGACGCTTATATTAGAATCAGATCAAGGCCGCTTTGATATTCCCAAGTGGAAAAGGCCTAAAGTTCAGGGTATCTCTCTTCTACCTTCTTTAATCAAAATGGAAATACATAATTAAGAACTATCTTTGTATTGTCTTGTCCAGATGCTCTTCATAAGTAACTCCTTACCAGATTTTCTTCTTGTAACCTCCGGCTTGATCAAAGGTGTAGCGATGCATCTCTTCTTAGCATTTCCAGAATGGTTCTTCTGATTTATTCAGACCTAATTAATCGTACTGGAAGGGCAAGTAAATAGTTAAATGAAACAAAACACTATCCAGATTAGGAAAAGTAATTAGTCGTTAATAATCAATTCAATATATGTCAAGATCTCAGAATAGTTTTATTAAAAGCCAGAAGGCAATGAAGAAAAAGAAAAAGCGTGATGAGAAGCTCCAGCGTAAGATTGATAAAAAAGAGCAAGAGACAAGCGGGAAATTGAATGACATGATCGCTTACGTTGATGAACATGGAAACATTTCAGATAAGCCCCCGAAGGAGCCAACTAAAAACAATAAAAAAAAGCAAGGCGGATAGTTGAAGGCAAAGCAAAATAAAAGGAATTAGCATATGAGCATAGCATTCTCCGATAGCGGAAAATACGTTTGGATTTGGGAAAAGTATCGTCACGTAATTTTGAAATTAATGATAGCTTCTTCAATGGAGAATCCTCAGGAATACCTACTGTCTAAGCACGAGTTTGCTGTCACGAAC
>JBCCLN010000454.1:0-1949 GCA_039026865.1 Bacteroidota bacterium
GTAGATAAAGTTATCCAGGTCAGTGTTTGACTTCATCAAAGCGGCGTTGGTCTCATTTAATTCTTTCGTGCGTTCCCGGACCTTTTCTTCGAGTATATTGTTTTGCTGTTCTATCGTATTTTTTGCCTCAGAAAGCTGGCGGTTGGCCTTCCTGCGGAGCTGATTGATGCGATACAGAATAAATACGATAATTGATATGAGAACGATAATGACGACGGATAAGAAAAGGAGGGTGTTGGTCCTGGAGATTTCCTGGTCCTGGTTTTGAATGGTTTGAAGATTTTCGCGCTCTTGATAGTCGGCTTGAATTTTAGCCATGTTTTTTATAATTCCTTCGTTTAAAATTTCACTATTCAAGGAATCATATTTTCTTTGAAATTGGTAGGCTAATTGATAATTATCTAAGCTAGAATAAATGGCTCCCAATTGACGGTAATTATTCTTAATCCAACGTCTGTAGCCATATGATAGAGCAATATCTTGGCTTTCTTTTACGAGGTCAAGAGCCTCATTTATATTACCATTTTTCAATTCAATTCGTGAAAGGTTGTACAGGCCGATCGCCAGTCGATCTGTCAAGTCATTCATTCTGGACATATCAACACCTCTACGAAAATAGTTTCTGGATTTCAACAAATCAGAAGTTTCATATGAATAACCTGCACCATTAAGCGCGGTAACAAAAATCTCTGGACTACAGCTATCCTCGTTACACAACTTAAGCACCCGCTCATAATATGATAGTGCATTTTCATTTTGACCTAGTCCCGTATAACACAAACCTAGATTTACAAGCGCCGTTTTCGTGTCAGAGTTTGTTCTTTCCATTAGTCTAAGACCCGTTTGTAGATATTGAATTGCTAAATCATAGTCTGATATTCTATAATATATGAGCCCGATATTATTACTTGTGGTGGCAATTTCAAGTAAAGCCCCATCTTCCTCCCTTAATACCAATGATCGTAGATGATATTTAAGTGCCTCGCTAAAATTAGCGTATTCACCATGTATGATTCCAAGCTTATTAAGTATAAACTTTTCTCTGGATCGATAGCCATTATTTTCAGCTATCTTAAGACCTCTTTTATATTCAACAACAGCACCTTCATAGTCTCCTGTCTGCTCAAGGGACCAACCTTTAGCTGTAGCTCCTCTAACAATTAGAAGACTATCGCCTATTTCGTTACCCTGATCTATTGCAAGCTGTGCAACGAGCTTTGCACTATCGATATTACGCAAACGCACTTGATTAAAAAGTGCCATGTAATCAGTACTATCTTTTTGCATCGAAAACAGATTACCGTCGATTAATAGTAAGAATAGAAAGATTGCCAAGATTGATCTCATTCTATACGCTTTTACAAAAAGAAGCACTCAAGCAAGTATATCACTTTTTTTGGTCTCCGTTATTGAAAATAACATATCAAGTTTGTAGTTGACGAAATTAAATAAATACTAAAGGACTATGAACTACCAAGGAATGCTCTATGAGTTCTGATGTAAGTAAATCAACATCATCATGCAAATGTCATCCATGAATAATTTGCATTTCATAAACCAAATGGTATTGCTAACTGACCACTAAAACTAATGTAGAATGAAAAAACTATTGACACTGATCCTCATATCTTTTATCGCTTCAATCATCTTTTCTTGTGCTGACGAAGAAATTTTACCCAATAATGAACCTCAAGACAAAGGTGTTGTACATG
Source organism: Bacteroidota bacterium (assembly GCA_039026865.1). Taxonomy (GTDB): domain Bacteria; phylum Bacteroidota; class Bacteroidia; order Cytophagales; family Cyclobacteriaceae; genus Ekhidna. The sequence goes on from JBCCLN010000454.1 coordinate 1,713, forward strand.
ATCCTGAGGACGACTTCTAATAATAACATTTTCAAATCAATTAATTTACTCAACTTCTTTAAATCAATTTTAAAATGAAAAAAGTACTTACTCTAATTATAATCTCTTTTGTCGCATCAATTACTTTTTCTTGCTCTGATGAAGAGGTTTTACCTAATAAAGAGCCCCAAGACAAAGGTGTTGTACATGATCCTGAGGACGACTTCTAATAATAACATTTTCAAATCAATTAATTTA
>JBCCLN010000455.1:0-1926 GCA_039026865.1 Bacteroidota bacterium
GATATTTTAATTGTTAGCTGGAATTAGTTGCAATTCCATACACCCCAAATCACGGAGTATTTTAAGATGTTTGAGAACTGCCGGATCATACTGAAAGCGATTCGACCATGGTGTATATTTATGATTGCTTTTGAAATATTCCGAAACACGAAACTTAAGTGTAGCGGAAAAATCAGAGTCTACTGATCTTGGGAAAGATAATCTTTTAATAAAAATGTAATTATGTATTGTTTACCTCAATAAGGAAGAAAATGATGCGGATATTAGCCAGTTATAAGAAAATGGCTGCCGGAAACGTTAGAGAGAATTCTTTGAGGAAATACTAACTGAACGGATACTACTCACTCCGAGGGAGTGCACTTACTAAATTATTGGACCCAAAACTTCTTAGGCAAAACAAAGGTAGGTGTTTGAGCGGACTATTAAAAATGGTCAGTCAAAATAGCTAGAGATGAGTTTAAATGAGAATCTCTTTTGTTGGGCGTTACCCTCTTATCGTCGGATCGAGTGCGGCCGGCTAGGCTATCCGCGTCGTATTCCGGGCAGACGCTTCTGTGGCTTGCTGTATCGTCCTAAAATAAGTTTACAGTTTTAGCATTTAGCCCTACTAGCAATTTACAATTTCAGATAATCCTATAATTCGTTTACTTGGTGGATTCGATGATCTCTTTGACGTTTGTAGCAGAATTAGAATTGGCTTACCCGCTGTTTTTCTTTTATCTGTGTTCGCTGTGTTGCTCAGGCCGCTGGGCCCATACTTTTTTCATTGATAAAAAAGTAGGCAGAATAAAGCTTCCACCTACAGCCCAACGCATGGCCCGCTATTCTGTCAACCAGCCCTCCTGGACGTCTACTTAACATAATATTGACACTTAGGTATTCCCCACAGTGAAAAGGCGGACGGCTAGTCCAAAGGTCCGGTTGCTCCGCGCCGCGTAGGCTTTAGGAAATGACAAGTGTAAAGTGAATACAAGCCTATTTAACCTACACGCGATCCAGCTTACCGTAAACCAGCTTGTACACTTGCATTTGCTTCGACGGGCACGCCAGTGCTTCCGGGTTAAACCGCTTTCCCTGGTGCGGTTACCGGGGGTTCACTTTATTATGGATTCTAGTTATTTGGTTCATAGGCGCTTTCGCTTCTGGTTTCTTCGTGGTTGGTTTTATATCCAGCACTTTCCTCATTGCTCATATCGCATTTCTGGCTATTGGTATCATGGCATTTTCCATTATTATATCCGCTTTATGCGCTATGAGATTGGCATTTCTAAGCTCCCTTTTTAGGGAGTTTTTTGTCATTTCAACAAGTTGACTTTGTATATCCGCTGCTCGTATTTGAATTTCAGAACACTGGCTGTCTACAAAAAATCGGCAAAAAGTACAATAGCTTGATTTTTAGCTTATTAGCTATACATACATTGTATAACTTTAAAGAACTTTACATGTAGTATTTGAAAGAACTTGGTAAATCAAACTCCTTCACCATATTCCGCAATTATGCCACCAACATTTCTTGCAAAAAAGAATGTTACAGTTTGTCCACCTGTTATACTTGCCGTATTCCAATTCATTCTAGTTAAACCTAATATTTCTTCAGCTGCTCTGTTTATATCAATATTCTTTGGAGCTTACTATTTCCACTGGTGTTGGGATATGCGGCCCAGGATAAGTCCCAAAATCTTTTATAAAGCCAGTTGTAAATAGAAAATGCCTATTATTTATCTCACAAAGTGTCCTTCTTTTCGGAGGATATGCGCCTATTTGTACGAGTCGTATGGGTGTGTGCATCAAGTTGATTAGCTTCAACAATTGGAATTTCGTGAAACGCATCATAAAAACCTTCTTCTTCTGAAGAAAATTTAGATGTCTTATGAAGCACCATCCTCAATGGTAAATTCCCTGTATGTTCTTTATACTTTCTAACAA
>JBCCLN010000456.1:0-1874 GCA_039026865.1 Bacteroidota bacterium
AAATATTTATTTTTACTCATGATGTTGATGTTGTGGTAAACTCAAACATCATCAATTCTGGCGAGGTGTCACTACCTCGCCTATTGTATTATTCCTAGAAGATAATTTTAACCCCTTCTTTTAGTCGGATGACAGTAATTATAAAACATATATTACCTTCGTCCAGCGAACAAAAAAACCACCTTAAGAAACCATGGCTACTGATGTTTTAAACATTGCTTCATTTTTTGTGCGCAAAGGTGTTTCTCCGTTGCAGCTCCAAAAACTCTTATATTATTCTCAAGTCTGGTACGTTGTTAAGGAAAACGAAAAGCTTTTTGATCAAGATATTAAGGCATGGATATATGGCCCTGTTGTGGCTGAAATCTGGGAAAATTTTAGATACATTAAGAGAACTAGTATCATCCCAAAAGATCGTTTAGATTCTTTTGATACCCCTTTGCTATATGTTGACCACCTAGAGGAAGTTTGGTATTCTTATGGGCATTTGAGCGGATCTCAGCTTGTCGATCTAACTCACTCAGAGCTTCCTTGGAGAAGTAGTAGAATAGGTTTGCTTAAAAATCAACCAAGTCATCGTCCTGTTATTATTAATGAGGAGACACTTAAATATTATAATCTCGTTAATGGAAGAATACCATTTATTCCTCCAACTTTTTCAAGAGGTGAGTATTCGAATAATGCTTAGTGGCCGGAAGAAAAGGGCTTCATTGGGCGTATAATAGAAGACCGAAAGATGGTGATCAATTCATCAAAAAGATAATTTATAGATACATTCCGCTTTTTGATACTTTTTCCATTAGAACCAGGAGAAAGACCAAAGTAACTACCTACATAGAATTAGAAATCTATCAATTTGATATTTGTGTCGTTTCTTTCTACAATAAAGGTTATGGCAACTCGGATACGAAGTACAAAGTCCGATGTCATTTGAGTCCAGGACATATAAAAGCAATTATGAAGGCTTGCTTACATTGTTTCAATGAACAGAGGGAAACAGTTGATCATTTAGCATTAGTATTTGCCGGTGCTGACGATGAAAATGATCACACTGAGATGAATCAACGATATCAGGTGTATGATCGATTTCTGCAAGATAATTTCACGGATCTCGATCTATATGAAATAAATGGATCTACACAGTTCAACTCCTTTATTTTTATTCATCAAGACCATCCAAACAAAGATGAATGCCATCTTTTTTTTGAAGCATTTCTGCAAAAGGTCGCGGAGAATTTAACCGATGGTAATCATTCAAACACACGCAGACGTAGTGGTATGATGTAAGTGCCTTATAAATAGCAGTAAATAAAGATACCCAAGGTAGGGTATTGGCAAAGTACCCATTATGGTTTTATGTTACCGTCTAACTTGAATGTCGGAACAGTACGAAAAAAAACGCCTTTGAACTAAATCAAAGACGCTTTTCGTAGCCCGTAGGGGAATCGAACCCCTGTTACCAGGATGAAAACCTGGCGTCCTAACCCCTAGACGAACGGGCCTTATTTTTAGGAAGTGCAAAGTTATTAAGAGCATTTAATTTTGCAAAATGTGGAAAGGAAATTTTTATAGTTTTTTGTTGCCACCCGAAAGGTTTGATGACCATTAAATCGATGTTCTCGTACGGTGTCATCCCTGATCTCCCCCCTCGCTTAGTCAGGAATTATGCGTCAGGAAAATACGCAAACGATTTAAGAATAAATACTCGTTAAAAGGTTGCCAAAAATCAGCACGGAAAATGACCATAGTGTCCTTTTTAGCCATTTTATTAATTGGTTTTAGTGAAGGGGTAATGTAGCTTTGCCGCCATAATAAACACTAACTTTAAAACCCAGAATAATGACTAAAGTAGCGATTAACGGTTTTGGACGTAT
>JBCCLN010000457.1:0-1853 GCA_039026865.1 Bacteroidota bacterium
GAATCCTTTGCAAAACTGGATTTTTGGTTCAAATCGAGGCTTTCAGAATTTCAAAAACGTAGTTTACTGACCGTAAATGAGGCTTTTGAAATTTTGAGTAACGAAGAGTTGGGCCAAAAGGCGGGTTTTTCAAAGGATTCTATAATTGATTTCGAAAGAGAGCCATTTATTAAGAGCCTGGTTCGATTATTCTAATATGATTTGATCAAAAAGATCTAAGGAAATAAGCTACAGTAATTGAATTGATTTCGTTTTCAAATAAGCTTTTAGCCATTTTAGTGGGAAACAACCTGAATTGCGATATATCCCTAGCTATCAATTAATTTTTGCTTCTTTAAAGAATTCATAAATCATACCTTTTACTTCTTTATTCAATTTTTTGGGATCCTTTGTTAACGTATTAAAAGTAGCTTCCATTAAAATTTCATTTACTTCACTATCTTCAATAGTTAATTTCAGATCGACGATTCTATCCTCCGGACTAGCTCCTTCCGGGCGTTGAAATCCTTGAGGGAGTGTGTCAAGTTTAATGTCAAAAAGGAATCCAAGAGTGGCTTTTTCCTGCACTTCTAATCCAAGTTTGGACATATTTTTATTAAAAGAGTCCATGAATCTTGCTGCTCCCTTATAGTCTTCATCTTCTTTATAGTTGATGATTTGATGATTAACCTTATATTCTTTAACCATGTAGGTAGAGTAGGGACTTAGATCTTTATTGAACCATGTAACCTGATAGCCTTTCTGTGAATAAGCTTTAAAAAGAAAAGATATAAATACCAATACAATAGGGAATCGGGGTAGACGGTAGTTTTTCATTTGTTTAGCTTGAGTTGCAAATTAGATCTTTATCAGGTTCTTAGTCTTCGCTTTTTTCAGCTACGCTGAGATTGGCAATCTGTTTAGGGTCCAGGCAAAGACCATCTTTGCCCTGAAAGGTTCATTCGCTGCTGAGCAACCGTTTTTGATAGGCGTACGGATGAATCCCACTTATCTATTACCCACAATTTTCCTGGTAATTTTTGTGCCACATACATTTGCAATGATTATCATAAGTTAAGTCAAGAGCATAAGCTGCTTCTTATGTGCATTTCTTCCGCCACAAACCCCATTTTTAATAGTTGTAGTTGTCATCACGATTTCTATTTCGCTATCAAGAAAAACAAGTTCTAGTAGATAATACACTTCTCTTGTCTTTTTGTCCTTGTCATCAAACCTTCTCCTGAAAACCTCTCCATTTATTCTAGACTCTTTCTCTATCATAACTTTTTATTATTTTCAAAGTTCATCATAAATCCTCAATTCTACCAAAACCGTCATTTCTCCTGTTTTAAAGGGTTGTAATTTTATTTGTCGTTTTTTCTATAGCTTCCAGCATCAATCCAGTCACTCACTATCCACTTTAAGAAATTTCAACGGGAGGAATAGTGACTTCACCGATAAATTTTGTTACGTATATTCATGAATGGGCCACTAGACAGCTAATTACTCCCAAACGACCCACAAAGCTCGTAGCTTTATCATAAAATTCCATTTCATCACTGTTACCTTTTGCACCCCAACCTGCACATAGGCGAATAGGCCAATCTAAATACGTATTCCACATCTGAGGTAATTTCTTCCATTTTACAATTATAGTGAAGCATTGTTAAAAAGAATGTGAGAAAAAATATAGGAAAGGAGGTGATGAAAATGTGAAGTCTTCTTGCTTCCCTAGGATGCTCGATAGATTAAAAATTCTATTTTTGTCGGATTGAGAAAAACCTAAAAGCCAATCTATGAGAGAATTAAATAATTTCTTGTCCACACTAGATAGTTATATTGGAAGTTCATGGTGGTTTCCCTATGCACTATTA
>JBCCLN010000458.1:0-1849 GCA_039026865.1 Bacteroidota bacterium
AAGCATTCGATAGAATGGTCTATCACACCAGAGAAATTATACGCCCCGACCGATCGAATCCCAGGATACACAAACCCAAGAGATCTTATTATCAAAATTATAAACCGTTATGAAAATAAATGCTTAACTAAACGACATTGAGTTTTATATAATAATATTGTTTTCATTAATTACAGTTATTAACTAATTGATAATCAGTATTTTTAGTAGCTGAATAGTAATGAATAGTGTATCTTATTGGTTAAAAACTTATGTTCCAGAGAATTTAGCGCTTGGTGTTCTAATCTAAGGAAATATGTTTAGGTCCCTGTGACTTGATTAGGCAATTTATAATCTGTGAGATGTTCTTTAAGATGATTAAGGGCTTTGGAAATGTGTTTTTTCACGGCACTTTCCGAAATCAAAAGGCTTTTCGCAATTTCTTTGTTAGATAGGCCCTTCTCTCTACTTAACTGATAGACCTGTTTACATCTTTCTGGCAACTGATCCACAAATAAGTTCACTTGTGCTTCTAGTTCAGCAAAAGATACTTCTTTTTCTGTAGTACATTCAGCAAAACTTAATTCCCTACTAGCTGCCAGTTTGTAGGTCTCTGCCCTTTCCTGGCTTCTTAAGTAATCATAAATTTTAAGCTTTACAGCTTTTGCCAAATAGCGCTCCCATGATCCTTCTTCTTGTAAATTCGATTGATCAATGAAGTTCTTTCGTTCCCAAATGGAGGTAAAGATTTTAGAGGTAATATCATACCCTTCATCTCCATCTCCCATATATCTACAGCTTATTGAAAAAACATAATCAAAATATTTTTTATAAAATGCAGTGAAACCGTCGACTGTCCTAATATTTGGGTTCGGTATTTCTTTTTTTCTTTTCAGGAACATCTGCTCTTGTTGATCATCTATCTAGTTCATTTCAATAGATATATTATCATAAACTATTTGAGATTTTTCAAAAAACTACAAAAGTAGGTTTCGGTTCAGAATGAAACAAATTGGCTTATTAAATAATTAGCTCTTATATGTTAAGCCTAACATTGTATGAACTTCCTATAAAGTTAAACTCTTATTTGGAAAACGGGCTTTATTAAGTGCTCTCATATTTTGAACTTTCTTTAGCCAAGCTGCATTATTCACCACTATTTTTGGTGAATAATGCGGGTTAACCTCTCCTGAAAGTGCCAGATGTTGATATCGTATCAAACTTAGTTGGAATTTAAGAGGGTTCTACTAATTTATTAGAACAAAAAAATTAAAACCAAAAAAAGTAGCACCCATGATTAAAAGTAGTGAAATCAATCGAAAAAAGATGAGTTGGCTTATGACCAACCCCTGGATATTAAGGCAGAGATATTGACGCAACATTTTGAGATAGGTCGCTTCCTGATCAACGCTATTCTTGAAGAGGAGGTGAGTGGTTATACGGGGCAACGCTATGTGAGGAACAAACCTCATGAGGGGCGTTATTATCGCCATGGCTTCAATCCAGGAACCAAACCAGGGGATTGATAATAGCTATCATTTTCCGGAGGATTCAATAAAAGATTGCTAAGGCAGCTTAGTTAGTGTCTCTAAGAAAAGACGAAAAACACGCCATTGACGCTTTATAGCATAGTTTTTTAGCGAAAGACTGAGTCGAATCTATCTTATCCCTTAGCGTCTTTTTATCGATTTTCAAAAATTCATTCGCTTTTTTGGACAAAGTGAAAGTGAACCTGTGGTTTTATGGCGTTTTCATTAAAATCTCTCAAATAGATTCAATGACTATTGGTTCATCGAAATCTCAAAAAACACGCTCTATGAGCTAAAAACATTGTTTTCTCTTAAAAGGTACTGTTTTCTTAGAGACACTA
>JBCCLN010000459.1:0-1836 GCA_039026865.1 Bacteroidota bacterium
ACATTTCGTTTCTTTAATTTTTCTACTACTCGTTCCGCTTCTGCAAACTGGAACCTCTGCATCATTTGCACCATGCAATAACATAAGCATGCGGTCATCGTAGCTTCTGAGGCTATAGGGGCTGCCTACACAATTATGATCTTTTTTAATCTATCTATTCAAACGCACAATATTACCATCTTTAGGTTCAATCTTTCCATTCAACATATCTCTATACAATTGTTCCAATTTCTCAGGTCCAAAATATTCTTTAATTGAAATAACTGGTTGAATAGCGGTTATGAATTGTTGCCAGGCTATCCCACTCTTTTGTTGAAATCGTGATAATCCCCACTCTTGTTGTCGTTTTTCTGCGTATTCGGGAGCAAAGAAGAACGCTCCTTTTTGGGACAACGGGGTTTCACCTTCGAGATTTTGCCAATCAACCAGCCCCACCAGGCAATTATATACCAGTTTATCACGCAATAACGTTTGTAACTGGAATTGGATATTATGGTTGCCTGCAAAATCTACGACAATGGATTTTTCACTAGCATCTAAATGAGAAATTTCATCATAACTTATCGTTTGATCATACCAACCCAATCGCTTTACAAATTCTACATTTTTGTTTGAAGTAAGCCCTAAAAGGTTAAAATTCCACCTATTCTCTCTTTTTCTATGCGCTAAAAAACACGCTAATGCCTGAGCAGTTTTGCTGGATGCGCTGGTTAAGAGTATTTGTGTGGCATTGTAGAAATTCTGATCCGCTAAATGATCATCAATCAAAAAAGACGTAATAAACAAAGGGCGAAATAGGGAAGTTAACTCCTCAGTTGCTAATGTGAATGTAGGGTCTTGTTCTACATTAGAATAAAAATTATAGATTGGTGGAAGAGCTTGTCGGTGTTCAGTATTATCCACAAAACCTTTATTGCTAACATTGTTAATGGTAACCAATAAATGAGTGCCCATTGGATAGTATCCATAAAAACGTTGGCCTACTTGTACATCGGGATGGTTGGAAATAATAACATTGGCAAACCCCCAAGCTGGAATAATTCCGTAACCCGATGGACTTGGAAAAAATTTCCAATAGTTCATTTGCTCCCCCACGACACCATAGGTGATGTTATTTGAGGTAAATGAAAATTTATCAATTTCTAAAAGTACTTGATTTGATGAGAGTTCGTTAGAATAGGTTTTTTCTACAAACTTAGATCGTTGGAGGTTATCCATTTTCACTGTAAAGTCTAAAGCATTAATAGTCGCCATGTGGATAAAATTCTTTACAAATGCAGGATACACAATTGGTCATAACGCCTAAATACAGCACATACCTCTTAAGGTATTAATATCTATTAAAATATCAGTTTTACACGCTAGTTTCAAGGGAAATAGTAGAGATAGATGCTATATTGTTGCGGCTCGTTTTTTCATTTTTAAGATTTTGGATAATACGGATGTGATTCTTTACAGTTTCGATCTGTTGCCTATCTGTATCGGATTATTAAATATCTTACATATGATCATAAAAGCTTAAAACTCAAATGTATTATTTTCTAAAAGTTTCACTAAGAAATTTTTTAAGGCACAAATTTTCTTCTCTGATCAATCTCATCGGTCTGACTACAGGACTGACAAGTGCCTTTTTCATCTACCTGTGGGTGCAAGATGAGTTCTCCATCGATAAATTTCACGAAAAAGACGACCGACTGTATCAGGTGATGACCTCTCAGATGTACTCAAATGAGAAGTCTGTGACTAATGCTACTCCTGGTATACTGGCAGAGTCTCTAAAGGCTGACTTCCCTGATATTCGGTACGCGGCGACCACCACCTGGATCAATCCTGCAC
>JBCCLN010000460.1:0-1814 GCA_039026865.1 Bacteroidota bacterium
CTTGCTCAAATGTATCATCCGTAGAGCCATTATCAACTACGATAATCTCAGAGACAAGATCTTTGGGGATTTCATCTATGACCAGCCCTACAGCATTTTGCTCATTAAAAGCGGGAATGATTACTCGGATATCCGACTTAGTCAAAGAAATACTTTTGATAAGAATACCTAAAGATATCTCTTTGAACGAAAGTCTTTTAAGGATAACTTATCCATCTGTCTTTCTGAAAACAAAAGGGATTGCCTTCCCATCTCCCGAAATGGTTACTTTCATCCCCGAATCAGTTCTTTCGTATTCAATTTCCTTAGGAAAATCATGGTCGGGGTTGGCGCATATAAAACGCTTTCTGGAAATAGAGATGATTTTAAAATATGTGGGTGTTTCATTGTGAGCAACTTCTGCTACGTAGTTCCAAGTACCATTTTTCTCGATAATTTTCAGATTTTCCACAAAAGTCGTATCACCATTTTTTAGTGTGACCCCTATTCCTTCTATTTTACTTTTTTGGAAAGTCCAAGATTCAAAGGAATCAGTTCCCGGTTTTAAATGCGCTCTTTGCCACGTCCCTATAAGCCATTCAAAGTCTTTGATGGATTGTCCTATTAATAGATGGCTTACCAGGAGTAGAGAAAACAGAAGCATAATTTTTTTCATATTCGTTTTTCCTACAACATTCGTTATCATTCTATTTATAGTATTGTAAAAAACCGACAAGATTTATTTGATGAGGAAAAAATTGGCAAGATTCTTTTCATTAAAACCATATTTCGAAGGCTCTTCTCCTGTAAACTCTTTAAAATTCTTGATGAAATGAGCTTGATCAAAATATCCCGATTGTAGCGCTAAGCTGACCCAGGAGTGATCTTCTGACCTTATTTTGTGAAAGATTTTACTAAATCTGATGATACGAGAATAAAACTTTGGAGATACCCCTACCACTTTCTTGAATTTTCTTTCAAAACTTCTTAGACTCTGACCTCCTTCTATTGCGAGTTTTTGAATGTCTATTAGGCCATTAGTCTCAAGTATCCGGTCTACTGCTATTCTCATCTTTGAAATGACTCTAGCTTGGCTGGTAATCCATCTATCAATAGATAAAATTTTCGTGGGGATTCCGATTTCACGATTAAGAGCTTCAATCAAATGGATTGATTTTTTAGGGATAATTTCTTCAAGCGGAACAACATGATCGGTGTAAGAGGACATCTCTCCACCAAAAAGCTCGTAAAACGAAACTGGGTGAAGCTTTATTCCTATCATACCTGAAGATCCTGTATTTTCAAGAAAGAAATAACTGCTGATTTGGTTCGAAAATAAGATCGCGGATTGCATCTCCCAGTTTCCATTAATGTGTATGCGGTAGGGACTTTTATAATGAATAATTATTTCACTGTAGCCATCTGGAATAATTTTTTCACGCTTTATCTCGGGGTTTTCATTTTCATACACCCAGTATTCCTTGACTATTTCTTTTAGCGCTTCAGAAGGATTAAGTCTCCTATAGATCATCCCTCAACTTAAAAAGGTGTTTCGAAACTACGAAGTTATTTTTCCCTGAATTCACATAAAAAGTTTTCATTTCTTTGAATTCATAGTTACCAGGTTCTTTAATGGTATCCATAAATTTACGAGTAGCAAAGGCTTGTTCTTTGGTTAGCTCCAATACCAAATAGCTGTGGTCTCTTGAATTAGCTTAAGTAACCCACATTATTCACCACAAATAGTGGCGGTTTGATTCAAGTAATTGATTTACCGTAGTTTAATATTCATACTGAATGATTTTTGATTCCTCAAATTTGGGGAAAGATGTTGA
>JBCCLN010000461.1:0-1812 GCA_039026865.1 Bacteroidota bacterium
GGCACAAAAATGCTGCATAATTCGAAACTAAATTAATTGAATCAGGTAAAAAGTTTTCTATATTTGCGCTCCCAAAATGGAACCACGGTTCTAATCGGGGTGTAGCGTAGCCCGGTTATCGCGCCTGCTTTGGGAGCAGGAGGTCGCAGGTTCGAATCCTGCCACCCCGACTTGACTATTTTCATATAGTTGCATAACGTTGCAAATCGACTGATTTGCAACGTTTTATGTTTTTAGGGATGTCAAATGAAACCATCTGAAAATACCTGAAAACACCGTTCTGGTGTCCTAATCGGGAATTGATTTCCATCGTATTTTTTGTACATTGAAGTAGCTTTTGAAGGTATTTGACCTCGTGTTTTTTACCAATTTATTTATAAACCGAAAGCTATGTATTATGTTGGAAAACAGTAGATTATCTGTCGTATTTGTCGTCAGGAAACTCACCTCTAGAACTGACACAATTAAGATTTATGCTCGGGTCACAGTAGATGCCAAAAGAGCCGAATTTAGTTTAAATCGGGAATTGAAAGCCTCACTTTGGGACGAAAAACGCAAAAGAGGAAAGGGATTTTCGAAATATGTCATTTCCCTGAACAAGTATTTGGACCAAGTCTTTACAGGATTACACGAGGCGCATAGACAACTTCTACAAGAGGATGTTGACATTACTTCATCGGCCATAAAAGCAAGGTATCTAAAAGAAGATGAAAGTGGAAAAACACTCTTAGATCTGATTGCCTATCACAATACTACTATGAGTACCTTGCTAAGAAAAGGTACCATGAAAAACTATTACAGCACGGAACGATGTATCAAAGAGTTTTTAAAAGAAGAAAAAGGTATTGAGGACGTACCCCTTAAAAAATTGAACTATGGTTTTATTGTTGATTTTGAACAATATATCAGAAAATACAAACCCGCAACAAGAATGGGCTGTGCCAATAACGGTGCCATGAAACACATGGAACGGCTAAAGAAAATATCAAGATTGGCAGTGAAATTGGAATGGCTTGAAAAAGACCCTTTTATCAATTTTAAATTAAGATTTGAAAAAGTAGAGCGACAATTTCTGACGGAAAGGGATTTGAGCTTGATTGAGGAGACTTCCTTCAATGATAAGACAACAGAACGTGTAAAGGATTTGTTCATCTTTGCCTGCTATACAGGCTTGTCCTATGTCGATGTCCAGGAATTAAAGGCCGATCATTTGGTAAAGGGAATCGATGGCAATGATTGGCTCTACACCAAACGTTCCAAGACCGATGAACCTTTAAAGATTCCTTTACTACCAAAAGCCAAAGAAATCATCGATAAATATAGAGATGAAAAGGCACTAGTTGAATCGGGTAGATTGCTCCCAATCTACAGCAACCAGATGATGAACCGCACGTTGAAAGATATAGCCAGTGCTTGCGGAATTCGTAAGAAAATGACCTTCCACACCGCAAGACATACATTTGCCACTTCCGTAACCTTGTCCAATGGGGTTCCAATAGAAACTGTTTCAAAACTTTTGGGGCATACCAAATTATCCACTACTCAAATCTATGCAAGGGTAATTGAAAAGAAAGTAGGGGAGGATATGCAGAATTTAATGGACGTTATGGAGTCTAAAAACAAGAAACCAAATGACTCTAGAGTAATTTCCTAAGCTACTCCTCTTAAAATGAATTTTAGTTTTCACTGATAATTTGGTTCAAGAAATCGGTCCCATAAAAGGTTAATTCGTGGGACAACTAAAAAAGACTGAGAACGGGACGGGTTTAAATTGGAAATTTAAAATATCCTTTGTTGTCCCGTTATTCGGCC
>JBCCLN010000462.1:0-1808 GCA_039026865.1 Bacteroidota bacterium
GAATTAAAGTAAGGTCCGCCTCCCTTCCCTTTTTTTAGTTGCCAAAGACCTAAAAGCTGATCACCGTAGGTTTGAGGAAGTTCATTTGATCGCAACAAGGTCACTTCTACCTTTAATCCCTCCTCTTCACGACTCCAATACATCTCTGAATCAGAAATGCTTATTGTAAAGGGCTCTTGATCATCCTTTATTCCGTTGGTATTAAGCATGGTGAGTTCATTCTTCTCATTATCTAGTTGCCATGTACCTAAGGTATGTTGAAACCAACCATTACCAGATTTATAGGTATGATCAGCATTGAACCTAGTCCACCGGGCATTGGGAGTCACATCTTCATTACCAACGGTTACCTGTTGAACTATCCATAAACCTTCAATTTTAGGCTTTTGATCACAACTAAAAAGATAGAGAGAAAGGATGAAAATCGAAGAAATGATTTTATTCATTTGATGAAGATAGGTCTTATTCTTCAAATCAAATGGATCATTTTTTAGGAAGTCATTTTAGAGAATTCTAATTCTACAGCTTTCTTTTTTTAACAATAAAAGATTTTCAACAAGACGAACTAATAAGTTACACCCACAATATAATTGATGACCATTCGTATTTAATTTGAATAACTCAATTCAAGAGGCTTGATTTTCACTCTAACTACGCTGGTGTCAGTCATTATCGATGGAATTGAATCTCCTTCTGAGCTCCAAAAAATATCGCTATATTTTGCAATAACTCGCAGATCATACTGCCCTGGTTCTTCAATTGTCTCGAAGATAAATGCGCAACTATAATCTGGATTGATGTCTGGCCGTAACTCTTTTATCACAGAATCCCTACGTAATACCTGAAACTTTAATTCTGTACTAAGATCATAGTATCTTGTCGGATAGGGTTCACCAACCACGTAAACCTGCAATGGAATGGTATCATAAACTGAGTATTCTGTTGCAGTCAATTTAAGAGTCAATATCAACTTTCCAATAGACTTGGTAGCATTGCCAGCACTATCGTAATTACGCATATATTTAAGTCTGCCGTGGTGATCGGTAAAGTAATATCTTTTGATCATAGGCTCAGTCTGAACAAAAGTATCTGTATCCGTACGAAACATTAATTCGATCTCCTTGTCATAGTATTCAGCATGAGCACCATGCGCAAAGTCACCATTTTTAAAGTTGATTAGCATTTTGAGACTTCCTGATTCAAAAAAAGTGGTCAGTGTAGAATCGATCTTGTTATTACGCTTTAGGAAGTCTAATCGAGAACTATCTTTCAACTCCTTTGTAATCAGTCCATTTTCATTGACCTGATTTGCGACATCAATTACATATTGAACTTCCTTCGAAAATTTCAAGTTCTCTTCAATTATCTGCTCACTAATGGCAGTGGATTTTTCTTCTTTGGAGCAATTAAAAAAAAGTACTAGAAAAACAGAATATATTAGGTACTTCATATAACCGTTTGTGGCATCCAGCTACAGCAGTAGTGCTAGACTGTAATTATATAGAGCTGTTGATATTTCATGGAAATACGGAAGTTACAATAATCGTCAAAAAACCTAATACGATAACAAATGCCCAGGCCTTTGAGGAGAAGTCAGCTTTTTAAGAGGAGGTGCAAATTGCGTGAGTTTAATACCTTTTACGGCTACTTTATATTCTTCTATGGTCGGGGTTCTACCTAAAATAGCCGAAAGGACTACAACCGGAGTAGAGGCCAATAATGATTCCCCTTTTTTGCGATCAGAATCTTTTACCACACGTCCTTGAAATAGACGAGTTGATGTAGCCATAACAGTATCTCCCTTTTCC
>JBCCLN010000463.1:0-1747 GCA_039026865.1 Bacteroidota bacterium
GCTATAAGTATTAAAGGCTCCGTACTTCAAATATTCCTTAAAGGTTCTGAAATAGAACTTACCAAAACCCATATCCATTTGTTGCTGATAATGACCAGTTTCAGGAGGACTCTATTTCAAAATTTAACAAGGAAACTGCAAGGCATCTAAGATTATCAATCCATGCTTATCAAGATTCTGGTTCAATTAAAGAAATGGGATTTTCTTAAAAGAAATATCTTTTATCGAAACGTCAACAACTTGCCATTCTTCTGATTCTTTTTTGATATTTAATCGACACTTGAAGTAATTAAGGCTGTCATCTTTGGTAAAACCAGTTACATAAAATACGTATTTACACATTCTATCTTTTACTTTAATTTTATTAGTGACGAGAAAATAGCTTACAGGTTCAGGATCCAAGCTTGCCGTGAATAGATCACCAACCAACACTATCTTGAATTTGTCTGTTTGATGAAAAAGATATTTTTGGCCTTTACTAGTTGAGATTGATCGGTAAACTTCTAAGTAGTCCTCAACATGTTTTTGTAGTGCCAAGGCCGCCACGAAATAAACTGTATCATTCTCTTTAGAACTTACCTGCGCTAATTTGGAATATACTCTCTCATTGTTAACGATAACTGCCAGGATTTTCTTAATAGCACTATTATCCTGAGAGTAAGTCATTATTGATAAGAAAAAAACAAATATTGTAGTGAGAGTAATTTTCATACCAGTTTATTTTAGTCAAATTTAAAAACCAAGTTGTAAGACCATGACCAAACATCAGATTGAACAGACAACGGTCTTGATTGTCCTGAGAATTGACCACGAAATTTAATTCTCCCAGGATTGATAAAATTTGGTTTTTCTGGTGGATATGGATGAATTATTCTACTTTGAATATTGCGACCTGATTGGGGAGGATCCCAAGAAAAAATTAAAGGACAATCTGACCAATGTCCTTACCCTATCGGCTTGATAAACATGGTCAACGTTCTAAGTTGATACGAGCGGACGCTCTTGCATATTCAGGATCTTAGCGGATGCTAAGACCAGATTGAGAGTACCTATTCATACTTCAGTTGACTTTATTGATTCATTACTTGCTTTCATTTGACCCGGTTAAAAACCCTGGTTCCCATTTTTAAGCACAAGTCACAGACTTGCGCCAGTGGGGGGGACGCTCTTGCCCATCTTTGATCTTAGCGGAGGCTAAGACCAGGTGGGTTGAGTCAAAAGAACTAGATTACCTGACGATAACTGGAATAAAGGTTTTGATTGACCAAAATAAAATTTGAAAAATCTTTCTTTTCCAGAACACGTAAACTAGCGTTTTTGCCTTGCAAGTAAACCGCCATGACTTTATGAATATCCCGCCCTTCGAGTGGAACAAAAGATATTTTATTCCTGACCTTTACTTTTCTGTCAGCACAAAGCTTAGTTATTGAATCAATCCCAGGAGGTAGTTTCTTTTTTGCTTTGGACGGCTTAATATTTTGTTTATGGTTGAAATCAACTCTAGGAGTTACCGGCAGTATACGGTTCATACTGTCTAATAATACAATTATTAATTCTGGATAGTTGTTATTTTGTAATTCTGAGACATCTACTATTTCTCCTAAATACAAATTAGGTTTGGTGTTAACAAGTACATAATTAACATCCGTGGGGTTACTGTAAGTTACCACAACATCTAACCTATCACGATCTAGTGATATTTTGCTGATTTCCAGCTTTATTCCTTGACTTTTAGCACTAGCTGGTA
>JBCCLN010000464.1:0-1737 GCA_039026865.1 Bacteroidota bacterium
CAACGACCTCCTCCACATTGACATCGCCACACCGCAAAGTCAAGAACTGGAAGTAGTGATCGTAGATTTAATGGGAAGAGTGATTCATCGTCAGATGGTGGATACACAATCAGGGATGAATAAATTGACTGTGGACATGGCAACTACCAACGCCACTGATGGTCTTTACCAAGTTCTTGTCCGAGGAAAAGATACCGCTCTGCAAAACTTCAAAGTGGTGCGGATGAGGCAGTAAGCAAAAAAGAAAGACAGGTGTTCACAATACCTGTCTTTCGTCAATTGATCTTATTGCTGAATCTAAATAGAAACTAGGCTTTGAACATTTTAAAAACGTCTCCTAAAATCGTGAGACAATTTTTTTCTAAGGCGAAAAATTGTCTCACTCAGGGGATTTAAGAGCATGTTTGGAGGTTATCATATAGGAAAAATGAGAGTGGATTCATAACTTGTGATTGAAACAAAACAAATAAGTTATGAAAACTCAATTCGAAGAATTGACCGACTCTCAATGGGAAGTTATAAAAGATTTATTTCCTGAGCAAGTTCTTTGTACGTTAAGTTTACGAACGGTTCTAGATGCGATTTTTTGGCTCTTACGAACAGGCACACAATGGAGAAATTTGGATAGTAAATATCCTGATTACAATGCTGTTTATCATCATTACAGAAAATGGAAAAATGATGGACGATTTGAACAGATGAATCATAGATTAGTACAAATGGAACGCGAGAAAGTAGGTAAAGAAGCCACACCATCGGTATTATCGGTTGATAGCCAGTCAGTTAAAGTAGCTCCATTTATTGATCAAGATAAAGGGATAGACGGTGGTAAACGAGTCAATGGTCGTAAGAGACATATTTTTACAGACACGTTGGGCTTAGTTTGGGGCGTGTTAGTAGGAGCAGCCAACTTGAACGATGGAAAAGAAGGCATCAAATTATTTGGTGAAATTAGAACATATTTTGAGCGACTAGAAAAAGTATTAGCCGACGGAACTTACAAAGGAAGTTTTGAAGAATTTGTAGCTGATGTAAGTGAGGCAAATGTAGAGATTGCCTCCCGTCCGCCAACACAAAGAGGATTCGTGCCAATCAAAATTAGATGGACGGTAGAAAGAACATTTGGATGGTTTAATTTTTTCAGACGATTGGCTAAGGATTTTGAAAAAACCGTAGAAAGTTCTGCTACTTGGATTTTATTGGCTAATTCCAAAATTATTCTTAACCGAATTCAACCTTGACAGAATTTCTGCTCCAAACATGCTCTAAGTCTCGAAAGGTTTCGCAATCACCAAATTCACCCAGTTGTCCACACTTACCCCCATGAGAACAAAAGTGTACTTGGAGTTTGGTTCAAGTGTAGGTGGAGGCGTAGTATCTCGAATATTAAGTACCACATTAGAAAGATCGTAGAACTGAAAAAGGCGATCGAAAGTGTAAGTGCCAGAAAGTAGATCGCCTTTTTCATCCAAAATAACATGAAAATAGATGACATTATCTTTTTGCTCGCCATCTTCCCATGTGAATCGCGGTTCGAGATTTTCGCTTTGATCTAGTGTGAGTAAATCATTATTGAATTCCGTCTTGATTTCTGGAAATTTGAGATGGATGGGGTTGGAAATGTAGAGTTTTCCATTTCTTTCGTAGGTGACCAAGCCCCAAAGGTTTTCACTAATTACCGTTCGTTGAAAGCTGTGCAAATAACCATTGAAAATAGGCTGTTCTGGTAAGTTCTGA
>JBCCLN010000465.1:0-1725 GCA_039026865.1 Bacteroidota bacterium
CCAAGAGACAGATTGGATCAATGCAGTCGAGATAGACGACACGGGCAAGGCCATTGTGAAGGTGAAGCTGCGCAAGAAAAGTGATGAGGACTACAAGAAGCAGCAAGAAGCCCTCAAAGACGATAAGCAAGCCAGGCTCTTCCTCAAAGTGACCTGCCAA
The DNA here is from genome assembly GCA_039026865.1 of Bacteroidota bacterium. Lineage (GTDB taxonomy): Bacteria > Bacteroidota > Bacteroidia > Cytophagales > Cyclobacteriaceae > Ekhidna. The sequence continues at coordinate 161 of JBCCLN010000465.1, forward strand.
GGTGATGACAGGAAGCATAAGAAAGTATTCTTGAAGCCGATTGAAGAAGATCAATATATTCATCCAATCGCCTTTGGCGAATATTTTAAGCTGATTGCGGCTCCCTCTTATCCAATAAATCCTTGGCCTGTTCAAGAAACCTTTAATGGTAAGAAAAGAAGGCTTGGTAGTGGGTACGGGCCAAGAAATGTTAAAAACCGACCAGAGGCTACGAAATTTCATAGAGGCTTAGATATTAACTTTGGTGGCGGATATGACGATTATGGAGCTCCTGTTATCTCAACTCATGATGGTGTAATTGTTGAAGCTAAAAATACAACTTCCGGAAGTGGGGGGTAGAACGATAACAGTTGAAGCAAAAGATGGTAGCTTCCAAACACGGTATAATCATCTAAGCGAAATCAACGTTGCTTTCAATGAAGAAGTGACAAAAAACCAAGTCATTGGAAAGATTGGTGCTTCTGCATGGGGCAAAGAAAAAGGTAGTGATTCACACTTACATTATGCAATCAAAAAGAAAAATGAACAGGGAAAGATGGATTGGTATAATCCAATGGAAGGAAAAGAAAATAAAGTTGAAAACTGGATCGATCCCCAAAGCTGGATAAAATAAGTACACAACAAATGGCATAAACATTTGAAAACTTGTACAACTGAGGATAATTTTTTAATGTGACAGCTTAAAGACAAACAATGCACTTGAGAAAATACTTTGCTTTAAAATTAATTCTACTAGTAGTTTTTTTTAGTATCTCAGCTTGTAGGCAGAGTGTCAAAAAAGAACAAAATAAAAAGGTAAATCTTGTTAAAGAACAGGTTAGGCAAGAAATCATATATTTTTATGATGATACTGCAACCCATGACAAGCAAACGCTTATCATAGAAAGAGTAGATCAGAAGAATGTCTCATTTGATTTAATAACAGATACGGATTTATGTAAGTATACAGATAAGGGTAAAGCTAAATATGAAAATGATACAACTCTTTTAGTCGTTGATCACCCAATTATAAAAGCAATCACATTCAATAGCGATAAAACCATAGTATCTCTTATTTGTGATTATGGAGATCAAAGAAATGAATGCGATCCAATACAAGAATTTGAAATGAAAAGACAATAATATTTAGCCCTCACTGCCGCAAGGTACTGTAAGAAAAACCAAACATATTGATATAATTTGTAATAGCCACTATTTAATCTGACAACAGGATTAACGGACACTTAGAAAAGTATAATTTCCGGAATCTTGTACGATTAAGACTGTCAGTTCATCCAACTCAACCTCAATAGCTAAATTAATCTTACGATCCTTCACACCCAAATCACCCTAAAAAATCTCCACCCTGTGGGTAGTATTTTTCAGGTTCCCAATTTGTGTGTTTGAATCTTTAGATTAAAAGAGCATTGTTGTTGGTTTCCCGCGAAAAAAATCATTCTATTTTTTCGGGTAGCATTTTCACTTTGGCTAAATGCTTGCTGTCTAAGAATGTCCTCATAGGGGTTTTTCCAAAACAGTATTTTCCTTGATGCGTTCGATTGAGGTTGTATTCATCAATCCACTTA
>JBCCLN010000466.1:0-1721 GCA_039026865.1 Bacteroidota bacterium
GTACCTGGACTGGGGACTCAATGTGATGGTTTCACAAAATGGATCCGGAGAACTTACCATAGGTGACTCTCATGAATACGGGTTGGATCTTGACCCATTTGATCGTCATGAAGTGAACGAGATGATTTTGGATTACATGAAGACCTTCGCTCAATTTAAGGATTGGCGTATTGGATCAAGTTGGAATGGCATCTATCCGAAGATGACCGATGGCAGCACAGAGTTTGTCCATGAACCTGAACAGGGTGTTAAGATTATCAATGGTCTCGGGGGAGCAGGTATGACCTTGTCTTTCGGATTGATGGAAGAGGTAATTGTAGAGTAAAGAGCCAGACTTACCCGAAAAATTCGGATGTTATTCATTGAGATAATGTAACGTGACGAATAGGAGGTAATTGATTTCGAATGAGAGGACAAGATCGTTACCCAAATTTGAGGGATCAAAAATCATTCAGTATGAATATTCAACTGCTGTAAATCAATTACATAAATCAATTAGAAGGTAGTTGATGGCGTCTGACACTTTCCTTTTATCAGAGAGGGGCTCGTCTAAATACCATAGATTTTATAATTTTTCTTTGTTTTTGTTTTACCCTTAACACTCCTACATTCAACAAAAGCGCTTTTAAACTATCTTTTGACCATATTGTTTGGTGTGAATTGATCTGAAACATACATTTACTTTAGTAAGAATGGTTCTTTACAGTGTAGTAACAGACCACTTCTTCAACGAAATTTTTACGGATCATCAACCTAAAAAAGGACATGCCTTTGTTCTACAAAAAGAAAAATCTCGAACGGACGATCGACATTTCTTCGAAAGAAGGATTTGAGTGGTTGTACAATCGGTATTGGGAAAAGGTCTTTGCGGTATGTTACCACAGTACTGAAGATATGGAACTAGCGAGGGAAATGACACAAGATATTTTTAAATCTATTTGGGAGCGAAAGAATTCTTTGGAAATCGAAAAATCCTATGAACATTACCTGGTGAGATCTGCTAAACTAAAGGTAGCCGAATATTTTAGAAACCAATCCATACGAAGAGAACACTTTAAACAGGCTACCCAGAATTTCACTGATTCTGCGAACTGCACGGAGCAGGATGTCGCTTATTCCATGTTGGCAACAGAGTTGGATCTGTTAGTAGATCAGCTTTCCTATCAGTGTAGAAATGTTTTTAAGATGAGCAGAGGCCAAGGCATGACCAATAAAGAAATTGCCAAAAAACTCCAGACCACTGAGCGGGCCGTTGAATATCATATCAGTAAAGCGCTGACTTTCTTAAAAAAAGAGCTTCCGGAATACAATCTCAGCTAGCTTTGACTCCAGCATTACACCCACTTCTCCTAAACATCCTGATGAAATTTATTCTAAAAAAGACGAATCCTTTACAAAACTGGATTTTTGGTTCAAATCAAGGCTTTCGGAATTTCAAAAACGTAGTTTACTGGTCGTAAATGAGGCTTTTGAAATTTTGAGTAACGAAGAGTTGGGCCAAAGGCGGGTTTTTTCAAAGGATTCAAGACATCTATGTCCATAGGATCCTTTTTTTAAAACTTTCTTAACTCGCATTATTTACCACAAATATTGGCGGATGTCGAATTGATTCAAGTAATTGACTTACAGTAGTTTAATATCATACTGAATGATTTTGTTACTATTCAGCTACTTAATAGATTGATTATCAAATATTTGGAAATTAGATTTTATTAAAATTA
>JBCCLN010000467.1:0-1721 GCA_039026865.1 Bacteroidota bacterium
AATATGGTTATCCTAAGCCTAATCAAGACAAAAGCATAGATTTGTATGCATATAAATTGGAGTTTGTTCATCCAGTTAAAAAAGAACCATTAACTATAGTCACAAAACCAACATGGCCTAATTTCGAGGAATTTATTAATGAATTGGATTAAAAAATTAAAAAAGAAGTGGGAACTAGAGAGTCTGCTTCAAGTTATTATCGTATTGATTGTTTTTGCTTGTACAGGATTTACCGTTATAGTCATTAAAGGTCCTGTTATTGATTTTATAAGTGGAGGCTACGAGCAGGGATGGTGGATGACCGTCATTCAAATTATTCTCATTCTCCCTATTTATAATATTACGCTTCTATGCTATGGTTTCCTGTTTGGCCAGTTTGCATTTTTCTGGAAATATGAAAAAAAGATGCTGCGCAGATTTGGTATCAAGGTAGATGCTAACAAAAAGTGAAGCAATATCAAAGCTAAACGAACTAGGAACGGCTGATAAGCCATTTTCTTTTTATTGTGATTTTTTAGGAGAGCATTGGTGCATAGAAGATTCTGGAGATAATCAAAAATCTACTTTTTGCTTAATCATAGATGAACCTAAAACGAATAACCAAATTTCCGAATCCAACCTACGAAATGCTAAATTTATCAAGCACCCAATCGGCTTTGATGAATTTAGAAAAAGTTTTGACTCAGTTATCCATGAGATCAATATTGGCAACTCTTTTTTGACTAACCTCACTTTTCAAACCCCCTTGGAAACAGATTTATCTCTTGAGAAGATCTTTCATCATTCAAATGCCAAATATAAATTACTGGTTACCAACAAATTCGTAGTTTTTTCTCCTGAAACCTTCATTAAGATCAAAGGTGATTTTATCTATTCTTATCCTATGAAGGGGACCATCAACGCAGAACTTCCAAATGCAAAGCGGCTGATACTAGAAGATGTTAAAGAAAAAGCAGAACACATCACCATTGTGGATTTGATAAGGAATGATCTAAGTCAAGTAGCGCTGAAAGTAGAAGTCACCAAATTTCGCTATGTGGATGAAATACAAACCAACGACAAAAAGCTTCTTCAGGTAAGCTCAGAGATCAAGGGGAAACTAGGATCACGCTGGAAAAATGAATTAGGGTCTCTCTTAGTTAAGCTCCTGCCGGCAGGCTCTGTCTCCGGAGCGCCCAAATCAGAAACCATTCGAATCATTAAGGAAAATGAGAGTTACCAACGTGGTTTTTATACCGGAATCTGTGGCCATTTTGATGGGGAATCACTAGATACCGGGGTGATGATTCGCTTCATCAAATTAAAAGGCGACCGACATTATTATATTAGTGGTGGAGGTATTACTTCCTTTAGCCAGGCAGAAAAAGAATACCAGGAGATGGTAGATAAAATCTATCTTCCTTTTCATTAAACGAATTCTTGTTTTTGACCTCAACGAGGTGTTGCTTTGATATGAATTCAGATTCAAACCAGAAAAACTATGATTGCACTTCGTGAAATATTTGTCCATGTTCAATCGGTACTAGGTCAGCCGTATGAAGATCTTAAATTTTTATTGAGCGCTCTGAAAAATGCGCTTATAGATAATGGTGAAGAAGATTTAGCCAATGATATCCCCTGGATCAATGAAAATGAAATCCAGGTTGACAAGATAACCCCCAAGCACATTCAGCTTTATTCCCTTATTTTTCAATTGGTCAACATTGTAGAGATAAATGGTG
>JBCCLN010000468.1:0-1714 GCA_039026865.1 Bacteroidota bacterium
ATTAAAATTGGAGTTGGTGTCAGAATTACCCGTTGGAGAACTTAATGCATAGGTTACATTTTCTATTTCTGGCTTATTCATCAGTTTTTGCCTAAGTAGCTCGTTCTTTGACTCATTTCTCTCGGGGAGGTAGGTTTTGATAATCGCTTCTTTTTCAAAGCCCAAGTCCTTTGTTAAGAAATAGTTCATTTGAGTAGAGATGATCACTGTTCCAATAATTAGAAATTGTGAGATCGCAAATTGTGCCACCACCAGGGTTTTTCTAATACTTAATCCACCGGAGCTATTCTTTGCGGTTACTTTATTTTTCAGCGCCATCACTGTATTCATCTTAGACAGTAATAGTGAGGGATAAAATCCTGATAAAAACGTCACTACAATCAATAATAAAATAATGAAGCCAAGCGTGTGGAAACCAGACAACAAACCCAACTGCAAACGCGTACCAATGACCTCCTCCAGGAAACTGAATAAAAACTCTGCAATAGCTAGGGATCCAATGATCGCAATGAGCGTAATCAGGAAGATCTCGGTAAAAAACTGAAAGATCAACTGAGTTTTATAACCACCAATCGCTTTTCTGATCCCAATCTCTTTAGATCGATTAGCCGACTGAGCAGTGGCAAGATTGACAAAATTAATGCTAGCTGTGATCACCAAGAAAACCGCAATGATGCCTAGGGCAAGAATGAGTTCATCGGAAGTAGCGTAAGTGTAATTACCATATACTTCGTCTGAATGTATTTCTGAAAGTGGCTGCACTTTGAAAAACTCCTTTTTAGCGGTCTCTTCTGAATAGTACTTTTCCACCAGACCCACCATTTTTTCTTCGAAGTCGGCCTCATTAAAATTGTCATCAGTCAAAATCCAGGTATTGGTATTAGAGCTGGTGGAGTTCCACTTTTCTCCACCGCCATAATAAGGGTTTATCTCTTCATGATCCTGACTTTTATACTCCAAAAGGATCTCAAAAGGAAAGTTTGTCGATTTCAATGGATCCTGAATTACTGCAACGATTTTGAAATCTCGAACGGGCCCAAGGCCAATAACCTCCCCTATTGCCGCTTCTTCATCTCCTTCTTCTAAATCAAAAAATTTTCTTGCCATCGTTTTTGAAATAACTGCTGTATTAGGTTCAGTAAGCGCTGTTTCTAAATTTCCGGCAATTAGGGGAACGTCAAAAATTTTAAAATAGGAGTTTTCTACGAAGCAGGTCTTGTTTTCAATGATGTATTTCTCCAGATCAATTCCATTACCAACATTTATCTGAGCCCATCCAAACTCATGGGTTCGAACCATTTCTTTTACTTCTGAATGATCCTGCAACAGTGCAGGGCCCAATGGATGAGGCGTGCCCATACCACGATCTACTTCATTAGGCCTTATACTTTCATTAACGATACGATAAATAGTACGGTAGTTCGAGTGATACGTATCAAAACTTTTTTCAAAAACGATGACCTTGAAGATAACTAAGGCACATCCTATCCCAAGCGCCAGTCCTACAACATTTAAGATAGTGTAAACTTTATTCCTAAAAAGGTTGCGAATGGCAGTTGTAAAGTAATTCTTAAGCATGGATTTAATTTAGGTTTGCTAATAAGAAGTTTGAAAACCATGCCAACAACGCTAACTTATTGATTTGCAAAAAAATACACCTAAATCCAATTTTTGAGATGAAGCAAGATGAACATATCTACGTACGAAATCGAAC
>JBCCLN010000469.1:0-1702 GCA_039026865.1 Bacteroidota bacterium
CCCAGGATGATATCGATTACATCAATGAGTTCGACAACCTACCGCCCGACCTGACCGAGGAGGAGTTGATTGCGAGGATCCATGAAGCAACGGGTGATGCTGCGGAGGTAATCATGGCGATTGCGTCATCCTTAGCCCCTGTGCCGAAAGTTGGACTGCTAAAATATGCCAGGAATTTATACAAAGCCAATAAGGCGATAGTGGCTGCTAAGTCGAGTAACACAGTTTTCAGGTCTTTTACCAAAAGTAATTTCAGGACGAACTTGGGTAGGCTAACGGGCAAGGTTCCAGCTAATTCACAGGCACATCATGTTTTTCCTCAGAAATTTGGGACTCAGTTTTCTAAGCGAGGCATAAATATTCATGACCCTAAATTTGGTACATGGTGGGAAACATCAAGCCATTTAAAGAATGCGAGAGGTTATAATGCAGCTTGGGAAAGTTTCTTGAGTACGAATCCCAATCAATCTCAAATATTGAATTACGGACGTCAATTAATGGGTCAGTATGGTATACCAGTAGGATTTTAGAATTATGGAGATAAAAGATTTTTATACATTAGGTAGTAAACTTTCATCATCTACGTTTCAAGCACATCCAGTTGGCTTAAGTTCAAAAGAAGATAATGAAGGGCTATTTGATGAACATAAACTGATACAAGGAAGATACGATAGTGTCAGTCTTCCTATTACTTTCAAGCAAGAGCAGGGCAATAAATTGCAGGATATTTTAGATACAGGGTGGTCGAGTTTGTATCTGATATCTGAGCGATTGAAATCTGTTTTAGATGAAAATGGATTGACAGGTTGGAAAACTTTTCCTGTTAAGATTCTTGACAAGAAGGGTGGTATTGTTGAAGGTTATCATGGTTTTTCAATTACAGGAGTATGCGGAGAGATTAGTTATGATAAATGTGAGATTATTGAGAAAAGCCTTGTCCCAAGCGGTCCAGTAAGTAAATATTACAAGGGACTTTATGTTGGATTAGATAAGTGGGATGGTAGTGATTTTTTTCTTCCAAGTAAAAACTTCGGAATTATTGTGACGAAGAATGCCATGAATGCAATAAAGAAGGAGAAGCTTACTAATGTTGCTTTTAAGAATTTAGCAGAAATAGAAACGCCAGAGTTTGCGTTACAGACAGCCTAATAATAATAGAAAGTTGAATGTGTCAGATAGTTAACAAATGTTACTTATCAGGCACATGAAAAAAAGTTTAAATTTTTTAGACATCATTAAAGCCATCTTACGGGGTGGCTTTTTGCATTAATCATCGAGCATATTAGAAAGGTTATCTTTCATACGCTTTTTGGAGATGGCAATATCAATCATTTTCAGGAGTGCGTTTTTTTCTTCCCCTCCCGCTCTTCCAGTTTTGTAAACCGGAAGCGTTATCATAGGATGTACAATCCAAATCTATTGAGTAGTACGAGTGATTTTTTATGGTGTCCGAAAAGGAGTATTCGCATGATCAGAATGGTACATTAAATGATCATGCTTCGAAATTTGTAATCTCGAAGAACTAGTAGTAGCAAGAATTTGATAAAACCGAGAATGATACCAATTAAATAGAGCTATTATGTTGTTAAAGGAAATCAAAGACATATTGGTTAAAGCTCAATTTTCAAAAGGAGAAGAAAGAGTGTTATACATTCAAAAGTTTCAGAATATAATTTGGGATGATGAAACTATTCAAGATGAA
>JBCCLN010000470.1:0-1691 GCA_039026865.1 Bacteroidota bacterium
AAAGAAATAACCATCAATAGCACTTTCAGTGAGCAAAGGGTATATGAGTTTGGAGCTATATCTAACAACTTTTTTCTCCTTCTTATTTATAAGTTCATTCAGACTACTTAAGATATTCTTCTTTGTTACTTCTTCTGATTTTGGTAATAAAAAGTCGATACTAATTTTATCATGCCTATATGGTCCGTTATCCAATTGAAGTCCCCACTTTATGTCCGTCGAATGCACTACATCAGGTATTGACGCCAGGTCTGGGTTTGTATCCAACTTTTGGTCCGAATGGACGGTTCTAAACGCACATATCCAGGCATACTTGTAATCCTTAGACCTGTAATCGCCCTGTTTGAAAATAAAATCGCATAGATCCTTAAGTTCATCATTTAGTGAGCTGTATTCCTTATTTATTCCTTCTGATAGTTTTAATCGCGCGACCGCAAGAATAAGATCATATTCCCCTACCGATGTTCCGAAAGCTTGATTTGTTATGAGCCTTTCAACAAAAACATCAGGTTCAATAAAGTAAGGTTCTATAGAAGGCACTGAAAGCATTGCGTAATTGACCTTTTTTCTCTTTAATTCGACCAATTCCTGTATTCTTCCTTGTTGAAACTCATTTATGCCCAATCTGGCAAAACTGTCATAGCGGACATCATAATCAATGTCGTATTTGAAGTTATTTTTCCACGATAGCAAGAAGTTAGCTAAATAGCCTTTTGTGTAATTGAACCCATCTACTCTATTGAACCAGTATTCAGCCCTATCCCTAATGGGGTCTAGTGCCGAATGTGATATTTCATTAAAATTAAACGCTGCCTGATATATTTTTTCTATCTCGCAGATTTGGTCACCCGATTCCAGCACCTGCGAAATATGAAAGAGTAATTCGTTTTCACTAGTGATTGCTTTTACCTTTTGAAAGGACTTCAAAGGCAATGAATGGTACCTGTTAACTAATTCGACCTTAGGCTCTTCTTTAGTAAGCCACGATTTGAATTCGGTTTTAACTGAAGGGACTATTAAATCAATATATGGGGTTAATTTAGGTTGAAAGTCAATCTTATTCTGAACGGTTTTTTCCAAAACTTTAAAGACCTCTTTCTGAATGCCAGCATCTTGTAAAAAGAGGGCTTGAACAATTTTCTCGGAAACGACGACATTAAACGATGGGTCCCTATCTAAAATTCTTCTTAGAATTTTGATAGTTGAATTCACCAGGCTCTTTTTGTCTGAAATAAGTACATGTTCACAACTATTTACAAATGCATTTTCATCTATTAAATCATTCTTTGAAAGTATGGTCAATGCCTTGATTGCGAAAGACTTATTGGTGGGAATAGAATTTGATAGCAGTCGGAGGTACTGCTGCTCATATTCCTTTCTTTCTTCTACCGTAGGCTCCAAATATTCATGAAATCTTGTAAACCATCCAGATCGAAATTGGATCCATTCTTGTCTAAGCGGTTCAAATGTCTTATCCAAAACCTCTTTCCTGTCAATCATTTTTGACGTGATTAATTTTAAGATCGTTTGATCCCAAAATGGTTTCCCCCCATATTTTTCGATACTTGACATATTCGCTTCCGCCACACCTTCAACCTCAAACACTTTCCAAAAATCTTCAAGAGCGTCAGCATTTTCACTTAGGAAATTGTATAGATTGTCAGTGTTATCCTTATCTCTAAACCGCAACC
>JBCCLN010000471.1:0-1690 GCA_039026865.1 Bacteroidota bacterium
GGGCAAGGCCATCGTGAAGGTGAAGCTGCGCAAGAAAAGTGATGAGGACTACAAGAAGCAGCAAGAAGCCCTCAAAGACGACAAGCAAGCCAGGCTCTTCCTCAAAGTGACCTGCCAAGGCGATGACAAGAAGCATAAGAAAGTGTTCTTGGAGGATGAGGGGTTTGTGATCGAACACGTGAATTCATTAGTTTGGGGTAAGAAAGTCAGTGAAGAGTTTAGAAGAAAAGTTATAAGTTTAGCTAAGAATCTTTGGGGAGAAGATAAGAAGATAGAAATGGCGAATAATCTCATGGCGGTATTTGCATGGGAAAGTGGTGAAAAATTTAAAGCTAATGCTCCAAATATGGCTAACTCAGGCGCAACAGGATTAATCCAATTTATGCCAACTACGGCGGCGGAATTATTGGGTAAAAAACTAAGTGAAATTACGATAGAAAATGTCTCCAACTATTGGGGTAAAGGAAAGACCCTTAAGAGAGTAAAAGAGTTTGCTAATATGTCAGAAATTGAACAGTTGGATTATGTTGAAAAATATTTCACTCCACTAAAAGGTAAAGATTTAGAGTTTGTTGACTTCTATCTTCAAGTGCTATTTCCAGCATCGATGGGAAAACCTGATGATCATGTGGTATTCTCAAAAGATGGATCAGGATTATTAAAAACAGATCCTATTTATAAAAAACGAATAAGTGCTTATCCGCAAAATCAAGGATTTGACACAAACAAAAAATATGGAAATAACGATGGTCAGGTCACTAAATCTGAAATAAAAAAAGGCGTTGAAAAGTACCTAAAGAAAGGAGAAAAGTATAGAAACTAAGAATTAAACAGCTTAAAGAATAAATCAAAAATCAGTTAACATGACAAAATACATTTTAATAATTTCTTTTTTGATTATTCTATCTTGTAAAAAAAATTCTAACGATAATAAAGAAAGTGATTATCCCATTTTGGCTGATAATGAAGGGATGCTAAAAGAACCCGAAATAAATCAGATTTCCAATTTTCTTGGAAAATATGATCTTCTTCAAGACAAAGGAAGGCTAGATGAGTTTAGTTCAATGATAATTAGCTACACTATCGAAGTAAAGAAGGATAGCATTTTTTTTTCAGGGCAAGGATACAAGACTAACTTTCGTGATCTATGTTCTTCGAAAGTAGATGGTGATACCTTGAAATTATACTACAAACTAACCATAGAAGGAGATGAGTATAATAAAGTAGTAGACGAGTCATTGGTTAGATTATACAAAAAAAACAATGAATTTTACGTTAAAAGTCCAGTAATTACATCCACTACTTGGGAAGAAAATGTTGAGATTAAAATTGAGAAGATAGAATAATCCTGCTGTTACACACATGTCGCGTGTCCTGTCAATATCCCCCAATAGGGCTTGTATGCTGAGAGTGCTTCTTGTCCCAGCTAGTCTCCAGCGCTCCAACAGGCACAGATACCCCTGTGAACTGGGCAACAAAACAACAACTGTGTATGAGCGAATAGACAGCGGCACGTTGGCAGCGAAGTGTATTTGGTGGTGGAGACAGCGAACTAGCTCTTCGGGATGTTCCGCAGGGCATCCCGAAGCAGAGATAAGTATGGATTTGTAATCCATATAGATAAACTTTCTATTAGTATTTCCACCCTGGCAGGCCGTTTGGGACAGGCTTCAGGGCGTTCCGAATCCCC
>JBCCLN010000472.1:0-1667 GCA_039026865.1 Bacteroidota bacterium
AACTGAATTAGGACTTGTCGTTTATGAACATTACCTAAGACCAATGACCTGTCTAAATTATGACGTCTTATACTTTTGTCGCTTTCATTACTTAATACCTCTTGCTTATTGAATGAAATTTGGTCTAGCTCCGATTTATCAATTTTATGAATGGATTTTAAAAGCATGATAATGATTGTTTGTAGTTAAAGAATTATTTTCTGTTTGCACGAACAATCATCAGTCGCATAACTTTAATGAACTGAACAGGATGAAGTACTTTTCGTCAGCTATGCTGTTTGTAAGGTCGAGCATAGCTTCATTTTCTAGGGGCAACCAGTTTTTGTAAGGCTGCGAATGCTTTGATTTTTTTATTTTTTCAACCTGAAGAGCTTTATGAAATACCTCATTGCCCACCTTAATGTCTTCACTAACCTCAGCAGTGTTCTCTTCGGCAATTGTTGGAACACCCGCTAAAAGAACCATCAGAAGAATATAAGGAGCGCTTTTGATCGATTTTAGCAATATGTTAAGGCACAGGTTGATCACTATACATTTAGTAGATTAATCAAAATAATCGTTTGGAATTTTTTAAATCTCTAGTTCAATTATATGGTAAACAAACAGTTTTGGTTTTAATTAGTTTGGTGATGTCGGAATTTTTTGATTTTTGGATCGCAGGCCTTAAAAAATGAAAGTACTAGGAGTTAGAAAAGGCTTTACTATTATCTTGATACCCGCTGATCCTTATTTTGTTCCAATGGTTTCTTCATGAGAATATCGGTTTGATGATCACTGCCCAAAATAAAAGAATGCTCACCGAAGGACCTAAAGCCTAAACGTTCATAAAACCTAATAGCGTCCGTATTATGTTCCCAAACACCGAGCCAGATATAGTCAAGGCCCATATCTAGCCCTCGTTGAATTGCTTCATCGAGTAATAGCTTTCCTAGTCCTTTATTTTGATATTCTTTGATGATATAAACCTGCTGCACTTCAAGGCAATTAATCAGATGTGGTTCCGTTTGACTCAAACCATAATTTATTTTTAAATATCCAATGGTTTGATCATCGACTTTCAGAAAATAGAACTCCGAATCAGCATTTAATTGCTTCCTCAGACTTTCCAGTGACCTACTTTCTCGAATGTAGGCCTCCATGTCTTCGGGAGTGTTGACTGCCCCAAATGCATCAATGAAAGTAGCTATACTGATAGCCTGCAGTTCTTTAAGATTAGCTTCGGTAACAGCTTTTATTTCCACAGATCAAAAATGCTAATTAGCTAGTAGAGGGCCAAGCCGGTTCATTATTTCAATATTTTACATTACCTTACCTTATCATTTCACTAACTTATTTATCATGAACAGAAGGTATTTATTAAATGGCTTATCGTTGTTTTTCTTAGTTGTCATCTCGTCATGTACATCAAAGCCAGATGAGAAAAGCACAGTAGATACTATTATTAAGGAGGATAACGGTCTTCAAATCTCTTTGGCTCAATGGTCGTTGCATAAAACCTTTTTTGGTGGCCCTGTGGAAGACTGGGACCGTTTTGGGAGATTGATTAAAACTTATCCTGACTCATTGCTCCAAGGTGAAGACCCCATGAATTTTCCTAAGATGGCGGCTGACTATGGTGTCAATACGATTGAGCTTGTAAATGTATTTTACTACGGCAAGGCTAATGA
>JBCCLN010000473.1:0-1625 GCA_039026865.1 Bacteroidota bacterium
CTGCCTTAACCCGAAAAATTCGGGTGTTATTCATTGAGATGATGTAACGCGCTGAATAGGAGGTAATTCATTTTGAATGAGAGGACAACATCGTTCCCACAAATTTGAGGAATCAAAAATCATTCAGAATGAATATTCAACTACGGTAAATCAATTACTTGAATCAACCTGCCACTATTTGTGGTGAATAATGTGGGTTAACTATCCAGCCACTCCGCTACACAATAACCAGAGCGAAAGGGATATCAGAGAATAGGTGAAAAAAAGAAAAATCAGCGGTTCTACCAGAAGCCCCGATGGAAGAAAGGCCAGGGACACCTTTGCTTTCCTGAAAAAAACATGTAGAAAGTTGGACATCTCTTTTTAGGATTTTCTCTATGACCGACTCACGGAAATAATAATATAGGCTATCTGCCTGAGTTGCTCTCGCGTAAATTAACCTCCAATTATTCAGAAGTTACCGTTAAATTACATTTTTGAAAGTCTGAAAGTTCCGATTTGAACCAAAAATCCTATTTCGCAAAGGATTCTTATATCTTTTTTTAAAAATGTTCTTTTAACTAAAAATTTAATAAATGAAAGAAATTGTATCAAAATATGGAGTTACAATCCGCGAATGGCAGAACAAAGACATCGATGATTATGCGGATTTGGTAAGCGATTTAGAAGTTATGAGATTCATTTCTAACGGGAAAACCAGAACCCAGGAAATAGCGGCTCAGGAAATTAAGAAATTTAAAAAAGAGGCTTCAGTTTATGGGTGGTCTAGATGGGTGGTTGAAAAAAGTGAAACCGGGGAATTTATCGGATACGTTGGCTTTTCTAATCAGGAACATGGTATTGATCTTGGAGGTAGAGCAAACAAAAAATTTTGGGGAACGGTCTATCCATTCATCAGCTTTTTTTTAGCTATTCAATACGGATTTGAGAATCTTGACCTTACGCATTTTTACACGCTCACAAATATCAAGAATCGGCAAGCTATTAGTATGAATGAAAAAATACTTTATGCTTCATTCACTGAACCTGTCTTGGAAACAAAGTACGGACCACACCTTAAAATCGATTACACCAAAAGACTCTATTACCAGGTGAGAGATAGAAACATTGCTCGTATAGAAAAACTATCTTCCAGAATAAAGACTGTTTAAAAGTGTTTATCGCTATGAATGTCGAGCAAAACATAAGCTTAGAGGACATCATCAGAAGTCATGAGAGCAAGGCTGCCCATTTAATTTGGTTCTTTTATAGGCCATTCGGAATTGTGCTTGGACTAACCAGGTTTATGCTACTGGTCATTTATCTTTTGATAACCTTAATGCTCACTGTAAAAGGGAATCGGTTTACCAATAATCTACTTTTGTTCATCTTAGGAATCAGAATCTCATACAACATGAGAAAAGATAAGTTTAGGCAGTATATCATCGGGAATATGGTTGCTGCTAACCATGTAAGTATTTACGATATTTTTGTACCGTTGAATGTTCGAAACACGACAACACTTCTCTACAAACCTGAAGGGCCATTAAATAAATTTATTGATAAAGTCATCGGGCAAATGAATGGAACCACCTGGAATCTATTGAGTAAGCGAGAATTAGCAGTACATATTAAATCATGGAGAA
>JBCCLN010000474.1:0-1624 GCA_039026865.1 Bacteroidota bacterium
CTTAATGTAAATCCTTTAATCAATCTTAAATGAGTGATCAAACACCGGATTTTAATAGGAAAAAAGACGATACCCTCGCATCTCAGGGTAATCCATTTTTTAAAGATCCCAAAAAAGAGATAAGCTCATTAATCAACGAGATTAGCGTCTTTAAAAACGAACTATCCGATCAACGTAAAGAGGCTTATTCACTTAAAGAACAACAAAAAAGCTATTTCCAAACTCAAGGAGATCTTACTTACAGGATACGTACAATTGAAAAGGATTTAAAGCTTATTAGAGATCAAATAGATATAGTTCAAATACAAGTATCTGAAAGAGGTCGAAAATGGTATCTGAAACCCTCTATTCTAGTCAGTATTTTAGCCTTAATCATTTCTGCTTACATAGGGTTAATATCTTTAGAGGACCAAAGAAAGGGAAGGAATGAACAGCTAATTAAAGCGAAGAAGGATGAATTGAGGGTAACCCTAAGTAGACTTCTTGAACAGAGAGAGAAGAATCTTCAACTTTCTTCTATTATTTTCTCAGCCTTAAAATCCCAACAGGATGTCCTCATCAACACTAATCGGCAAATTCTCATTGAAGATGCCAAATCACTTCTTGATGATCTTGGACTAAATGCCTCTGCAAATAGTGCAAATTACTTAGGATATGAGATACAATTAGATGGTGATTACTTAGGTGCAGAGAACTACTTTCTGCTGGCAAAAGCTATCACCGAAAAGAAAATGGAAAAAGACAGCACATTTCGTAACAATATTCACCTTAACCAATCATACCCTGTTACATTTAGATCTTTAGCAAATCTGTATATGCTTAAAGGTACTCCAATAAGAGACACTGAAAAGGGTAGAACTTTATGGAAAGAAATCAATATTATCCTTAAAAAAAGAGAAGATGAGAATGGTTTTCTATCTCTGGGGGTTAATTATACCTCCTGGGCACTAGCAGAAAATTATAACGGTAATAAAGAGTTAGCTCTTTCTCTTCTTGACTCTTCCAGAATAGCCTATGAATGTATGGATAAAACAAACCCAGTCCGTGAACAACAACTTATCATTGTTGATCAAAACAAAAGATATATTCAAAATCCTAAAAATGAATTTACCATAAATATGGCTTCTAGGATACTAGGTGAATGGGTTGTTGGCTATCCTGATAAGCCCAATCTTTATGGTAGAGCTAGATTCTCTCAGACACCTAATAGTCCTTTTCTTTCTTTCTATATCGACATAAAAAATACTAACTCCAATCTAATTGTAAGAAGATTACAAGGACAAGGCTACCTAACAAGTAGAGAAACAATTAGGCTAGATTGGAACAGTCAAACCCCCAATCCTCAAAATGCTATCTATCCCATTCCTTCTCAGGGAAGTAGCAATCTCAATCTATCTAAAGAAGCCAAATTCCTTAGGGGTGAAGAAATAATCGTTGGCCAAACCCCTAGAAAAGTAGTTTTTAAAAAATCTGACTAAACTATTAAAGGGTCGCGAACAGCCCCACATTAAATGATGGTGCCGCAAGTACTCTTCTTGCAATAGGGGCGCCTCCTACAGCTAATGATACTCCCCAGTTATCCTTCACCTGGAAGTTAAACTCTGGAGTGATAGCTACGTATTCC
>JBCCLN010000475.1:0-1621 GCA_039026865.1 Bacteroidota bacterium
TTCAAAAATTAATCAATATACTTGAGTCACCTAAAGAGAACGAACTTACTTTAGAAGCGCCATCTTTAAAAAATTCTTCCTTACGATTTGAAAATATCAAATTTCACTATGATGACGGTGTAGAACCAGTGTTTGGAAATCTAAATTTAGAAATCTTGCCTCGAACCACTACATTGTTGTATGGTCCTTCGGGTTGCGGCAAATCAACACTTATCAAACTTTTGTTAAAAAGTGTTTCACCCGAAAATGGTCAACTTAAGTTTGGTAAAATCCCCTATTCAGAGCTCTCAGAAAAAACCATCCGAAAACATATCGCTGTGGTCTCCAATGATTACCCTTTGTATGGAAAAGATGTTTATGAAGCCATTGTTTACAGCAGAAATGCAAACCGTAGGTCCAGAGCTTCAAAATTATTGCAAAAACTACAGCAGCATGAGAACCCCAAAGACCAATTGCAGTTGCATAATCGTATAGGGGATTTGGGATGCAATCTAAATGCCGGTCAGACCAAGTTGCTTATGTATTGTCGTTCATTACTGACTGAAAAACCTATCTTAATTCTGGAGGAACCATTTGAGTGCTTAAGCCCTAAAACTTCGCGTTTAGTGTTAGATATACTGAGGAATTTCCGGCACAAGAAGACGCTAATAGTTTTGTCCCAATCAGAACAACACCATCTGTATTTCGATAAAAAACATTGGTTGAGTTCTAACTTTGGTTCCCAAAGCGATTTAGATTTAGAAATCTCTCGATTACACCAAAATCCACCTTGATTAATATCGGAAATTGTCCAAGGTTCTAACTATTTAAAGACAATCATAGAGATTATAGAAGATCGGAATAATGAACTTGCGACATCGAAGGAGCTCCATAATGTTGAAAGCTCTCTTAAGGCTTACACTGAGGCTACTATTACAAAAGCTAAGTTTGATCTGGTGAAATGGATAGTAGGTGCAATTGTTGTGAATGGATTAATCGCAACTCTACTTAAGTTTTTAGAATAGTCTCTTAAAACGAATAGCTTTTGACCATAGGTTATAGGGCGCCTCTAAAACCCACTTTCAATTTTTGAGATGATCTTTTTCAGAAAGATCATTGATCTTATGTGTAGACCTTTATGGAACAAAGTATTAGGACTAGATTGAAGATATGTAAGCGAATGATTTTTGAATTTATTTATGTTTATACCTTCTTTAACCTACATTATTCACCACAACTAGTGGCGGGTTGATTCAAGTAATTGATTTACAGCAGTTTAATATTCATACAGAATGATTTTTTGATTCCTCAAATTTGGGGAAGGATTTTGGCATCCCATTTGAAATCAATTACCTCATATTCAACGTTTTACCTCATCTTGATGAATAACACCCGAATTTTTCGGGTTAATGTCTTTTCGAAGGATATCCATTTGAAGCCCCCTTAATGAAAATAAGTGGCATTATTCTTTCCGATCAAGTTAGAAACCTTGATTGGGAAGAATAAGAGAATCCTTTGAAAAACCCGCCTTTTGGCCCAACTCTTCGTTACTCAAAATTTCAAAAGCCTCATTTACGACCAGTAAACTACGTTTTTGAAATTCTGAAAGCCTCGATTTGAGCCAAAAATCCAGTTTTGCAAA
>JBCCLN010000476.1:0-1609 GCA_039026865.1 Bacteroidota bacterium
GTTACTTAAAGCCTTCTGCTTCACTCACAGCGCACCTCGCGCCAGCAGGGAGGATTCGGAACGCCCTAAAGCCCGTCCCAAACGGCCTGCCAGGGTGGAAACACTAGTAGAAAGTTCATCTATATGAATTACAAATCCATACTTATCTCTGCTTCCAGATGCCCTGCGGAACATCCCGAAGAGCTAGCTACAAGCTCGCACCAGCACTGGGCACAGCATATACGTCATCTATCATCTCGGATAATTCTTCTTTTGAAGGCAATATTGAAAGTAATTCTTTTTCATTTTGTACTTCCTCATTATAAAGCACCAGAAAACTCCCCCCTTGGGCTATATCTTCCGTGATTACATTGATATCTTCAATCCCTAAAAAATTAATTTTATTAATATCTAATGATTCAACAGAGCTTTTAACGATTTTATTGATCGTTTTATCGCTTGCAGCTAAACCCTTGAGGTTTTCAACAACTTCTTTTATCTCTCCTTTAGTAATTGCATTAATAGTAAATGCGTACTTTTCTTCATCTCCTTCATAAAAATAGACAAGACTACCACAGTAGTGGTTTATTACATTTTTTGCTTTTATTGCAAAAACTGTGTCATTCACTACCATTTTTCTTGCTTCCTCAATACTGTCTATATCATACAATGTACTTCTACCCATCAATTCTCCTTCTTTAACTTCTCCTGTAACTGTAAATACATCTTCAACACCTAAGAACTTATAGTTGGGGTATAATAAGTCAATTTGCTGCTCAGCCTTTTTTTGTGCTTCACTAATTATCGAGTATTTATTCTGACAATCAATGACGTAAGATTTTAGTATTCCAATGAGATTGCTTTCCTCTAAAACTGAATATAATAGTGTAATACCAACTTTCATTAATTAATTATTTACGTGGTTTCCAGTTCTTTTTTTGTCTTTTCTTGTCTCTATTAACCTGCTGTTTCCGTGTTTGCCCTTTTTGATGTTTGGACTTGGTACTCTTTCTTGCTCCACTTATATGCTCTGCACCCTCAACATCACCAGATCTGCCTCGTTTAAATTTCGAAAAACTGTAAGTGGTTTCAGAAGTCGATTCATCAATTAACGCTGCTATTCCAAAACCTACAACAGCAAAAGGTATTGCCAGATCATCCGCAACCCCAACTCCAGTTACATCATCTGCAACTAATCCCCCAACAACCACAGCTCCTGTTGCCTGTATTTTCTCAGAATTATCAGTATCTGTGGTTTCAACTTCAACCAAACCTTCAGTATCTCCTACAAATCCATCTAATTCTATCACCTCACCATCTGCTCCAAAATTTAAGATTGTTCCGTTTTGGTCTTTAGCTAAAAATTGATCATCAATATATGTATCACCTTCCTGCAAATCAGGATCATCTGCAGTATTTGACACGAGCTAAAAGCTTGCGCCAGCATTGGATTAATAGACTCTTAATGTATCTACTATTTTGTCATCACGATATAACAAATCATAAAGATTATTACCCAATGAATCATACATATTTACTTCTCCATCAATAAAGCTTTTTGCCTTAACCATTGGATTACCATTTTCATAGTACTGTGTGAAGTCAATGATCCCAGAATCCGTTTCTGTAA
>JBCCLN010000477.1:0-1607 GCA_039026865.1 Bacteroidota bacterium
ACGACAACACTTCTCTACAAACCTGAAGGGCCATTAAATAAATTTATTGATAAAGTCATCGGGCAAATGAATGGAACCACCTGGAATCTATTGAGTAAGCGAGAATTAGCAGTACATTTTAAAGCATGGAGAAAGGATCTTTCCAAGAAGGCGGTGTTTGTTGTGCCTGAAAAAACCATTAATAATGGAAAGGGACTTTTTCTATTTGATCCGGAGTTCATTGGTAAAGGCTTCAATGTTATTCCTTTGGTTATTGATATAAGTCTTCCATTTGGTTTGCACCCCCATGCTACACATTTATCCTATATAGGGAGATTGCAAAGGTTATTTATGTTACCCTATACCAGCTTCAAAGTGTCTGCGCTTTCCGGGAAAAGCAAAAAAGAAAATCAGTCAAGAGAGGCATTTGCCAAAGAAGTTCAAACAGAAATTGCTCAATTTCTAAAAATTCCATCTACCAATTACAGTCATTTGGATAAGAAAGCATTTATGGAAAATAAACAGTAAAATTTCTTGCCGATGACTGCTTTTCAAAAAGTAATCGTTGTCTTTGATTTTGATTTTACGATAGTGCCTCATGAGAGTCTTGTAGAAGTTTTGAATAGCTCATTAAGCGAAGCAAAAGACCATAAATCGCTTAAATACCTTAATAGTCCCGAAAAAGTAAAGAATGGTTTATCTGCGATAAGAAAAATTGAATTTATGCTTCGGTGTCTGTTTTCTATCAAAAAAAGTCATGTTCAGACTTATATACAACATGTGCGTAACTCTATTGATAAAAGAATTTTCGATTTAATCAAAACCATCAACGGAGAGTGCGCAGAAGTCTTCATACTATCTAATGCTTATAAAGATTGGCTTATCCCTGTGGCAGATTATCTGGGAATTGCGCCGAAGTATGTATATGGAAATCGTTTAATTTGGTTGTTCGGTAGAGCAGTGGGAATCCGGCCTTCTAAACTATTAAGCGGCCATCAAGGCAAATCCTATTTTGTTAGGCAGTTGATAGAAAAACGTCCTGAAGGAACCATAGTTATCGTTGTAGGTGATGGAACGGCAGATTTCAATATTTATGAAAACAAGTTAGCAGATATCTTTATTCAAGCCAAATACTACCAATCCACCACCTTTTGCGCCTCGGACCCAAACTCAAAGTGGTTTCATGCTGATGATATCAACCAACTAATCTCCTTAATAAAATTCCACATTGAAAAATACAAGCAAACAAGGCCCTTCCATCCACCTGTCAATTGAACCTTAAAATTCAGTAATATATGTTTGAAGAAAAGGTGTACATAAAATACACTTGTAGTCAAACATACCTTATAAAAACGTTATAAAAATATATTGATGTAAGTCCAAGTTCTTGACTTTGATTTTAAAATGCAGCGTTTCATAGATACCGTTAAGAAAGGCTAGGTTGCGCAATTCTAACAGCTTTGCTATCTTTAAGATAACTTATCTTATATAAGAATCCTTTGCAAAACTGGATTTTTGGCTCAAATCGAGGCTTTCAGAATTTCAAAAACGTAGTTTACTGGTCGTAAATGAGGCTTTTGAAATTTTGAGTAACGAAGAGTTGGGCCAAAAGGCGGGTTTTTCAAAGG
>JBCCLN010000478.1:0-1598 GCA_039026865.1 Bacteroidota bacterium
AAAAGTATACCTCTGAACAGCTCTTAGAGGACTTCAAGATACTTAAGCAAGGGTTAGAAACCATACATCCTGGGTTGTACCGATACACCCATAAAAACGTGATGGATTCACTATTTGACCAAATGGAAAATCATCTGAAAATGAGCCTGACCTATCAAGAATTCTACCAAAAGATTTGTCGTTTGGTTGCCCAGGTTAAATGTCAGCATACGATAGCGATTCCTGCACCTAATGAGCTTCATCGAATCATTAAAAAGGGGAAGTTTTTCCCGCTCAGGGTTGTTTGGGAATTTAACACGATCAAAGCTTACTCTATGTTTGATTTCTCGTCTGAGGCCAGTCTGCCCCCAGGAACCAGAATAATAAGCATTAATGGCCAGGCGATGGAATCAATTTACGAAGAACTTATACCCTATTTTTCTTCTGATGGTGAAATACTGACGAATAAGCACAGCCGTCTTCAGGTTGGAACAGATTTTCAAGTTTGGTATTACCTTTTGAAAGGTCGACCTCAAATGTTTCAAGTTGAGCTTGAAGGGCGAGACGGCGAAAAATTCACCAAGCTTTATCAGTCCGTAACTTTTCGGCAGTGGACAAAGAACTATAAAAAATACAATGCTCACGAAGACCCGGAGATTAAGGAGTATGCGAACTACTACAAGAGGAAAGAAAAAACAAATAGATCTAAACCCATTAGGAACGAATTTTTATCCGATGATATAGCCTTACTCACCATAAACAATTTTGACTCTCATGAATTCAGTTCTATCGTATCAGAAGCTTTTGAGGAAATAGAAAGGAAAGGGGCTAGGAATTTGATCATTGACGTCAGATACAATGGTGGAGGAAGTGACATCCTTGGGAGAAACCTGTTTTCCTATCTCATTCAGCAGCCAACAGCCTATTTTGATTCCTTGTATTCTAGTGCAAATATCTCAGACACCACATTTCTGTTTAGATACACCGATAAGAATTCAGAATGGTACAAGCAAGTTTTGCCGATGGTTGAAAAGATGAAAGATGGAAGGTTTGCGACCAAACCAGAAGTGAATGAAGGGCTAAAATGGCAACAACCGAGCGAGCACCGCTTTCAGGGGAATGTTTATATTTTAATGAATGGACGAAGTGCATCCACCACCGCCGAATTTACCGCTGCCGCACATTTCAATACCCTAGCTACTTTTATTGGCGAAGAGTCCGGTGGCGCTTATCATGGAGGGCATGGAGGAGACTTTGCGAATCTAAAGCTTCCGAATACGAAAATTGACGTTCAAATTCCTCTGACAAAATATGTAATGAATAGTTCTGAGATGCGGTTTAAGGGAAGAGGTACTATGCCGGATTACATCGTAAATGAGACAATTGAAGATTTCATTTTACTAAAAGACCCGCACGTAGAGTTGGCTTTAAAGCTTATCAAAGATCAATAACAAAAAACCCCAATGCAGTGCACATCGGGGTTTTCATTTAACTAGCTTTTAAAAGGTTATTCTGTTTAAATATGTGCGTTCTGATTTCTTTTTTGTCCAAATCGAACCAGGCACATTCCACAAGGTATGAGCTTTTGCCTTTCATGTAACTCAAGACTTCCATTACTC
>JBCCLN010000479.1:0-1597 GCA_039026865.1 Bacteroidota bacterium
AATTTTCTTGGGTTGAGACTAAAAGAGGAAGGTGCAGTAAAAAGGCCTTGTTGAGCACCTCCATTTAAAACGACCTCTTGAAGAACTGTGGGCTTTTGTTCAAGTGCTATTACAAGTGACTCTGTGTTGGGGCTAACCACTGTGGTCTTTTTTTTGTAGCCGAGATAGCTAAAAACCAATTCAATCGAATCTTTGCTGGGTTTCAGTCTAAAGCTACCATTCTTATCAGTGACTATGGTTTGTGTATCTGCTTGGATGAGGACAAAAGCTAATGGCGCATCGGTATCAGCATCTACTACCTTTCCAAGAGTTGGTACAACCTGATCGGTCGGGGCTATTAAAATGAAGTTTTGGTTGGTTTTGACTGAAAAAGGCAACCCCCTTAATAGGTCTTTGAGGAACTGCTCCGGATCATTAGCCACAACTACTTTAGAGATTTTGTAAGACCGCAGGTGTGAAGAACTATATGAAACTTTTAGATTGTAGGTTTTAATTACCGTCTTTAAAGCACTTACAGCAGGTTCGTTCTTAAAAGTAGCCTCGTATCGCTGCGCTGAAATTTCTAAAAAACTGACTGAAAATAGTAACGCAAGAGTAAAAGCCCTCATGAAATTTACTTACGAATGCCGATGAGGTAAATATCATCTTCTTTCTCGAAGGTAAGCCCGACCGGTATACAAATTGACTCCAGGGTTTCCTCTAATGAGTATTGTTTAAGAAAATAACCTGAAAATTTCAAACTGTCTCCTTCCTTAATTTCAATCTTGGTGCTGTATTGCCTTTCGACTTCAGCGAATACCTCAGAGATCTCTTTGTCTAAAAAATAAAACTCGCCATTCGTCCAGTTTCCAATGTCAGCATTCGGTTTTTTACCTTGATTATATTTCTGATTACTAAAATAGGCAAATTGTCCGGGTAAAAGCTCGATTTTATGGGGTCTTGCCTTTGCCATTACGCTTACTTTTCCTGTTTTACATTCGACCTCAAATGTTGAATCCCTTGAATGTATGTTAAATGAAGTTCCGAGTACATTTACAGCACCTAAAGGAGTGGACACGGTGAATTTTTTCCCCTTATTTACCTCGAAGAAGGCCTCACCATCGAGAAATAGTTTGCGATCCCATACTGAATTGTAATTAATTCTAGACTGGGCATTTAGTGTAACTATGGACCCATCTGGCAGTTCGTGAACAATAATTTCACCTGACACAGTGAGAGCCTCAACAGTTTCCGTGTTTTGGTTTATATAAAAAATCGCAATAGACGTTATTATTAACGCGAAAGTGGCCGCAACTCCAAAAACGGGCCAAAGTGAGCGGGTTTTTGATTTATGCGCTTTATCTATTTGCTTGCTGATATCAGCCCAGCTTTTTGCTTTCTTTGAATCATCTACCCGAACCTTGGAGGCTTCTTCCAGAAATTCACTCATCGAGTCACCTTTAATTTTACCCGCTGAATGGTGAGATAATTGCTTTTTATATTTATCTAAATCCTCCATCAGATTTTTACTCCCAGTTCCTCTCTTACTTTTTGCAACGCAACGCCCATACGTTTTTCTACTGCTTTTATGCTTATGCCCAGTCTTTCTGCGATCTCT
>JBCCLN010000480.1:0-1592 GCA_039026865.1 Bacteroidota bacterium
ACATTAATTAACAATTAAGTATTCTTAGAAGTACGGCAGAAAGCCTACTTTTAAGAAATTTTGACAAATGCTTACTTCTATACCAACCTTTTCCGATATCAAAAGATCTCATCAACGAATTTCAAAGTACATCTATGAGACCCCTGTGATGACTTCAGCCAATCTAGATGAATTAGCGGGGTGCCATGTATTTTTTAAATGCGAAAATTTCCAGAAAGTTGGATCCTTCAAAATGCGAGGAGCCTCTAATAAAATTTTTGCGTATAGACCAGAAGAACGTACCAATGGATTTGCCTGTCATTCCTCTGGAAATCATGGGCAAGCAGTCGCCCTTGCCGCTAAGTTGGCAGAAACCAAAGCCTACGTGGTAATGCCTAAAAATTCGACTAAGGCAAAGATGGATGCGGTGAAGGACTATGGAGCAGAGATTGTTCTTTGTGAACCCACTGAGAATTCCAGAGTAAAAACCTGTGAAAAAATCATTGAGGACACCAGAGCAACACTTATTCATCCATTTGATGACTATAGCATTATCGCCGGTCAAGCCACCGCCGCAAAAGAACTCATTGAGCAAACCGAAGATCTTGATGCGATCATAACCCCGGTAGGTGGGGGTGGTTTGGCAGCAGGTACCGCTTTGATATCGCATTACATAGATCCTCCACTTGAAGTTTTTTTAGGTGAACCTGAAGAAGTGAGCGATACCTACAAATCTCTGAAGGCCGGCAAGATCATTCCAAATGAAACATCCAATACCATTGCAGATGGATTGAAAACAACAATAGGAGAAAGAAATTTTGACATTTTAAAAATACATTCGGATGGTTGCTTCACGGTAAGTGAAAAAGAAATCATTGCAGCAATGCGACTGATTTATGAGCGAATGAAAATTGTAATAGAACCTTCTTGTGCCGTTCCTTTCGCGGCTTTGCTAAAAAACAAAAAGAAGTTCACCGGAAAAAACATTGGAATCATCCTAACTGGCGGAAATGTAGATCTGTCTAATCTTCCGTTTTAAGATCATCATGACGGAGATTGTAAATGTTGGATAATAATGGAGGAGTTATAAAATCTGTCATCCGCAGATGACAGCACGTGAAAGATAAAGGTACAACCTAGGTTTACATAATAACCAGGATTATTCACCACAAATAGTGATGGGTTGATTCAAGTAATTGATTTACCGTAGTTGAATAGCATCCTTTACAAAACTGGATTTTTGGTTCAAATCGAGGCTTTCAGCATTTCAAAAACGTAGTTTGCTGGTCGTAAATGAGGCTTTTGAAATTTTGAGCAAGAAAAAATTGGGTCGAAGACGGGTTTTTCAAAGGATTCAAATAAATTTTACACTCATGAA
The DNA here is from genome assembly GCA_039026865.1 of Bacteroidota bacterium. GTDB lineage: Bacteria > Bacteroidota > Bacteroidia > Cytophagales > Cyclobacteriaceae > Ekhidna. The sequence goes on from JBCCLN010000480.1 coordinate 1,358, forward strand.
GCAATATTTTATTTTAATCATAATTTTTATTGGTTTGATATCTTGCGATGAAGATACCGAGGGAGATGTTTTAATTCGGATTGAAAACCAAAGTTCCTATGATTATCAGCAAATCCGAGTCGCCGACGGACAAATTATGCATGATTTCGGAGATTTGAAATCTGGTGAGCGTTCTGACTATGTGGAGTTTGAAAATGCCTATAGATATGCTTACGTGGAATTAATGATTGATACA
>JBCCLN010000481.1:0-1588 GCA_039026865.1 Bacteroidota bacterium
GTGTTGGTTCTTTTTCGATGAGAATAAGTGCGGTTTTAGCGATGATATTGAAATTAATGGCAGAGTTTCCTTTTTTTCTTAAGGCCTGATCCTCTCCAAATAAGACATCCAATGACCAGTGCAAGTTGTTTTCTATGCTCAAGTGGCTTCTGATAGCTGTGTTGAAATAGGAAGCGGATTGCTTAGCGGAACTGATGTAATAAGAGACTTCCTCTCTTTGTTTGCCAGTCTGTTTATTGATTGTCTTTCTTTGAAGACTAAACAGGCCAGGACAGATAAAAAATTATCGCAGCAGCAATTAGCCCAGGCCGCCAATGTGCATTATACAAACGTGGGTAGATATGAACGTGGGGATGCTAAGCCCTCGGCAGAGGTCTTGAACCGGTTGGCCAATGCTTTAGAGGTTTCGCCTGATTATCTTATGAACGGCACGCTGGATGATAAAGCGGAAAGCTCCCTTTCTGACCAGGAGCTTTTATTACAGTTTAAAAAGGTAGAGCAAATGCCGGAAGACCGTAAACGACTGCTCAAAGAAGTCATTGACGCATTCTTGCTTTAATCTGATCTGCAACAAAAACTAGCACATTAAAAGATAACCGTCACTCGGCACAGCCAAGCGACTGGGGATTTTCATCATTTAGTTTTTCATCTCCTTATTGCGATGATACCAATACTTCGCATCTGGTTTCGCACCTTTAAAAAAGGTTTTCCAAGAAGAATTATACACTTTAGAGGTATCCTCAATGTAAATCGCTTGTATAGTTGATTTGACTTGAAAAACGTTAAAATCCCCTACATGAGGATAACTTTCAATTGATATTACTTTCAGATAGTTGTAAAGACTTAATACGCTATCACTAAAAGCCTTCACTTCCAGATAAGCGGATTCCTCATTCATTCCTTTGAGTGTAGCAAACTCCCTTATATCGAATACAGTAGAATCCAACCATTCTTCTTTGCTTGTTTCTTCATCAAAAACAGGAATAGTAAGTGGATCTCCTTTTTTACGGTTGTACTGTATTTTATGAATTTTATAACTACCATCTTCATTTACCCCTCTAGGCTTTAAGGTAATATCAGACAAGATCGTTAAGTCTCTACTTTTTGCTCTTTCATAAAAATCTTTCAACTCATTTGTAGAGCTACTCGAACAACCTACCACAAATAATAGTACTAATATTAACTCTCTTCTCATCATTCTTGAGGATCTGATTGTTGAGGTTTCACGCCATAATAATACCCGTTTCTAATTGCTCGTTGATCAGCATTTGAGTCCAAAATCCTGTAAGGGACACCTGGATTATCTGACATACTGTTTACTGCATTATTCAAATGAGAAGCTCCTTGCAAGGTTCTATAAGAAAATCCCAATTTCTTACCTCCCATACCTCAAAGGAAACTGCCATAATCAAAATCATTATAAGCAACCCTATCTCCATTAGGCCCGCGGACAATATTTAGATACCCGTACTTCGTGTAGTTCAGGTAATCCATCTTCCCACTACTTTTTCCAGACAATATTGACTCATCTCCTTTCGGCCTACTCTCTCTTTCAATATATGACCAAGGACTATCTTGAGCTGCATCA
>JBCCLN010000482.1:0-1580 GCA_039026865.1 Bacteroidota bacterium
AACCAATGCCTGGGTCGACAGTTTTCGTTCACTGCTCAACAGGTTCGATACCACTATTGAGAGCTGGAAAGGGTTCAACTACCTATCGTTCATAGTATTGGCATTGAAAAAGTTCAAACCAAAAAAGTTTAAATGAGTTCTCTTTCAAGAATTTATTGTTTGGGACACTTCCTTTTCTTAAAGAAGTAGTATAATTTTAACCAACTCCTCTGCAATGTTTTTTCCCATTTTCCAAGTTTTTACCACCAATTTTGCTTGTAAACTACTTTTTTATTGTTCCAAATTTTAGAATTGACATGCTTTAGATATTGAGGGGAATAATCTTCAATCTTTAACAATTCTATTCCGAATTGAGAGAACATGGGGACTAACAAATCATTGGCCTGAAAATGCCACCACTCTGAACTAAGATATTTTTTATTTGAACCCCTCAGGAATCCACTTCTAGGTGGAATTGGGTGAAAGCCATGCTTACCAGCCAAATCAGTGAAATCGATAAAATTACCCGTTATCTCTATTTTTTTTGTAATACCAGAACCCCATGATTCCCAATAGACTGCATTTAAAGTCATAGCATCTCCTCCTGGTGCTCTACAGTAAACCTTCCAATATGGGCCTGATTTGATCTTGTTCTCAACAATAACAAATGGATCTCTTTGTGGATCAAAAAAACCCGACGTTATACTAAGGTCAAAAGCGAGACCCACATAATGCATAGATTTAGATGATCTATACTCATTTACGTTTGCGGTAAGTTCCCTTTTGCCCCCACTACTGGTTATTGAGCCTCCCAATCTTAAAACTTCTTTTCTAATAAGGTTATATCGAGCCGCCGCATCTTCTCTAAACAAGAAGCTATTAAAACCATCTATTCCTACAATCTTATCAGCCTCACATCTTACCCAGTTTAATTTCTTAGAGCTCAAAACAAGAGGGAATTGCAGTTCCCATAAAGTTTCTGGCCCAATAATACCATCAGCATAGATATTCGCTTTTTCTTGAAATTTTAGAACATATGATTTTAAATTACGATTAGAAATAGATAAAGTATCACCAATTATTCTATGAAACTTTAAATGTTTTTCTACCGCTTCAATAAATACTTTGCTATATGCCAATATTCTTATTTTTTTTAACAGATGTTATATCCACCATTAGATTCCTTGATCAAAATATTACCATATTGTTTGCGATAAGTAAGCACAAATAATGAATCCTAAAAGAAATAATTAATTATGATTATTAAATACTAAGATTTTAACTGGGGAAGTATGAAATCAATATTAGAAAAAAAGTTTTAAAACTCATTGCATGAAAACCTTAGAAAAACTGGGGTTTTTCTACAAAAACAGGTTAAGTTTTTGTAAAGTAACCTATTCGGTGCGCATAAATTTTGAATAAGCTGTAAGACCCTTGTTTATTGGGCTTTTCAAAGATAGGTTCTAGTCCCTCCGGCTCCACCTACGCCCTCCGAAGCTTGAGCGAAGCGAAAGCGAAGGAGGGCACTATTTTACTTTTCAACCTCCTTTTAATGTTTTTAGTTCTTGGGCTTCGGTGGACCCGTCCACTGTGATCCCAAA
>JBCCLN010000483.1:0-1556 GCA_039026865.1 Bacteroidota bacterium
AAACAAAGGAATTTGTAATTCCAAAGGAAAAGGTTTTAATTACTGTAAAAACGTATCCTTCCATTTCAGAAAAATATGATGAACTTGTTTGCACTGCGGGCTTTAGGCAAGATGGAACTTGGATAAGAGTCTACCCTATTCAATTCAGAAAGAGATCTACAGCGAGCAATATTTGAAGTACCAATGGATTGAAATTGATCTTGTGAAGAATACAAGTGACTTTAGAAAAGAAAGCTATCGACCTGTAAGTCATGACACTGAAATTAAAATTGTGGGTGAAGTGAAGCCAGACAGAGATGATTGGAAAGAGAGACGAAAAATCGTTCTAAATAAAGTCTATCCAAATCTCAAAATGCTATCCGCGGAAGCTAAGAACAAAGAAATAGGAACCTCTCTAGCAGTATTTAAGCCAACACAAATCCATCAACTAGAAATTAAGGAAGTAGATAGGGAATGGAGCCAAAAGAAATTGGATCAGATGAAACAACTCAATTTATTTGATTCAGAGAGGAATGTTAAGTTCACAAGTGATAAAAATGCTTTTACACTAAAAGCTGAAGTTATTGAAGTTAAAACTAAGCCCTGCTCATTGGTTCAATAATGAAACGAAATTTAACAGAGCTGTATTAGGTATAGGGTTGCAAGATGTACCTATTTCAGGACTAGAACCTCATGAAAATATTACTATTTTAGGCATTAGCAGTGACCACTTAGTAATTGATCCCAAGGATACTAAACTAACTATCGGTGACAAAATAGCTTTCAATGTCAATTATGCTGGACTTTTATCAGCAATGACCTCTCCATACATTCGTAAAATATATAAAAATGATTCTCTGAACTAGTCTTCACTTTTGAGAGTCACTGCTGGGTTTATATTTGAAATCTTAATGGAGTGGTAGATAACACTGATCAAAACGATCGCAACATTCAGAATAATGGTAATGATGAAATTCTCCAACTTAATATTAGTTCGATAAGTAAATCCATCCAACCACGCTAAAGCGATGAAGTATGCTATAACCCATCCAGATATGATGGTAGCAAAAATCGAGAGTTTGAGAAAATCAGAAATGTGATACAATACCACTTGTTGTCTACTCGCACCAAAGACACGCCGGATGCTAAAATCTTTCGTCCGTTTGATCGCTAGAAAAGATGAAAGACTATAAAGACCCAAACCAGAAGTCAAAAGAATAATTATCGAACCGAGGATTAATATCTTATTCAGTCTAAGAATCCTTTGAAAAACCCGCCTTTTGGCTCAACTCTTCGTTACTCAACATTTCAAAAGCCTCATTTACGACCAGTAAACTACGTTTTTGAAATTCTGAAAGCCTCGATTTGAACCAAAAATCCAGTTTTGCAAAGGATTCTCTAATGTCTTCAAGATATAAATTTTTCATGGTGGACTTGATCTATACCACACAAAACCTAGTAAAACCAAAATTTTTAGTCAAGTATCTCTAAAAGAGAATCCACCGATTGTGAATAGATAATGGGGTCAAAATCCACCTTAGAAACTACTTTCAGCCCATTATAAAATGCAAACAACA
>JBCCLN010000484.1:0-1550 GCA_039026865.1 Bacteroidota bacterium
AAGCACTACAAATCAGTATGTTTCTAAATTTAAATGTGCTCACATGCATGCTAACCCCCATTTTTCATATTTATTAAGTGCCTACTTCAATATATTAATAAGTGAATGCGCTTACTCTTTCTAAAAGACTCAAAATTTTCTTTTTTGAATTTTTGACCTTTGCAAGAAAAAGCAAGCACATTCATTTTTATCTATTGCTAGATGTATTTCTTTCTTCGAACTTATATCCAAGTTTTCTCATTCTTGATTCCTCAAATTTGGGGAACGATTTTGTCCTCTTATTCGAAATCAATTACCTCATATTCAACGTGTTACCTCATCTCAATGAATAACACCCGAATTTTTCGGGTTAAATGAAATGACCCTGCTGGCAACAACCACGTATAATAAGGACAAAGCAGTAAAAAAAATACAGTAGCAATTAGATTTTTTTTCATAAGTAATCAAAAATTAATTGTCTAACAATTTCACCTGCAGTTCCTGAAATAAAACCACTAGCAAAGCCCACCATTCCAGAACCGACTCCTCCTGCTATGGTTCTAACAATTGGAAAAGTCACAGAACCAGCGGTTGCGCCTACATATGTTTATTAACCATTCTCCCTGGAAGAATGGTTTTTTATGTGTTCCTGGCCCTCCAATAACTTAAAATGAAATACATACCCATCACATTGAAGGCAAGAATTGTGGTGAGGAAGGACAGGGATAGCTGCGGTAATTTCACCGCGGTAATTTCGCCACTCAAATTATTTTTTACTGCACTCAAATATGCAGGAATTTCAAACATATAATCAGGAATTTCAAAATAGAACGAAGCCTCTGCCATCCAGGAATAAGCTAATATCCCCATGAAAAAGCAAGTAATGAATATCCATGCCCTTTTGCTGATAGGGGCTTCATATTCCACTTTCTTCAAAGAAGGATTTTTCTGAATCTTCAACATTACTTTTTCAGTAATTCCAGTATCATCTTTAAGTGCTGACTCAGAGAAAAGAGCTTTTAAAAGGTCGTCTTGAGGTTTTGTTGACTCATTCATATGTAATTTCTTTTATTCCCATTTTGCTCAAAATATCAAATAGTTTCTTCCTAGCGCGATGCAAATGGATTTTAACATTCGATTCTTTGAGTTTTGTAACTTCTACAATTTCTTTTACAGAAAGATCTTCATAATAAAACAACGTAATAACTGATCTTTCGTCAGGCTTAAGTTTATCCAATGCAAGGTTCAGCGCCTTGGCCTTGTCTCTTTGTTGCAGTGTATATTGTGGATTATCCATTGTATTCTCAGAAAAACAAACCACGTGGTCAATTCCTGTCTCCGTAGGTTTTTTCTTTCTCAACCTTGTTAGTGATTCAAAGTGAGCGATTCGAAGTAGCCAGGTAGAAAATTTCGCGTCGCCACGAAACTGTCCTAAGGACCGGTAGGCTTTGGTGAAAGTATCCTGTGTCACCTCTTCTGCATCTTCTCTATTTCCCATCAAATAATTCACGTAATTGAAAACCTTCTTTTGATATTTATCCACCAATATCGCATAGTTGCGCCATTCTCCT
>JBCCLN010000485.1:0-1546 GCA_039026865.1 Bacteroidota bacterium
ATTGCAGGGTTTTCTTATAGAGGTGAACAAAGTGGTGTCTTCGATTCCTTTGTTACACAAAAATCGTCCGCGCTTTTTCTTGAGGCACTGACTTCGTCTACATTACTTGCTATTTCAAGGACAGACTTTAAGCAATTATTTGAGCAATTTCCAGAGTTTTATAAATGGGAAGCTAGGTTTCTGGAGCAAATTCTAATTGGTAGGTTTTCGCGAGAGAAGGAAATGCTCACTTATAATGCGAAGGAAAGGTTTGATGCGTTTATGGAGAGATGTCCGAAAGAATTGTTGGATATCCCTCAAAAACACTTAGCAAGCTATTTGAACATGAAACCAGAAACCTTTAGCAGGTTGAGGGCACTGCGTGATTAATTGATCTGGATCAATTTTTTTTCTTTTATCCTTTCTCAGCTTTGAAGAAAAGAAAAAGGACATGGAAAATTTATATGAGAACTTACGTCAGCGGTCTAATAAGGTGAAACATTACGTCAATAATGAAATAGCCCACCTAGATTCGGAAACACTGAATTGGAAACAAAATGAGAAGAAATGGTCGATAATTGAGGTAGTAGATCATCTAAATAAAGTTTATGATATCTACTTGCCAAATTTTGAAGAGGCTATTACCAGGGCTCCGGAGCTGAACGGAAAAATTCAAGAAAAGCAACAAACTATGTTGGGAAGATTATCTGTTTATTCCATGAAGCCAAAAGGGAGAAAACGAAGATTTAAAATGAAAACGTTTGATTTCTTTCAACCAGGGACTGAAATAGAGTGCAACGAAGTTCTAGCTGAGTTTGATGGAAAAAAGCAAGAATTTAACGATTTTATTAAAAGAGCCAGGGGCAAAAGTCTAGTAGATATCAAAATGTCTACCTCGCTGAAATTAATAAAATTTTATATTCCTGAGTGTTTTGATTTCATTCTAACCCACGAAGAACGGCACCTTATCCAAATGGAAGAAATATTAGCCGATTGCGAAGTAGTTTTTCAAAAAATAGGGAAGGATTAAATGAATGATCTTCATTAACTCAATTTAACTTGAAAATTTGGGTATTATTCATTGAGATGAGGTAACAGGTGGAATAGGAGAATCCTTTGCAAAACCCGCCTTTTGGCCTAACTCTTCGCTACTCAAAATTTCAAAAGCCTCATTTACGACCCCGGTAAACTACGTTTTTGAAATGCTGAAAGCCACGATTTGAACCAAAATCCGGGTTTTGCAAAAGATTCTCTAAGGTAATTGGTTTCGATTGAGAGGACAACATCGTTCCCCCCAAATTTGAGGAATCAAAAAATCATTCAGTATGAATATTCAACTACGGTAAATCAATTACTTGAATCCACCTGCCACTATTTGTGGTGAATAATGCAGATTAAGCAATACTTAAAGAGCTGAGAATAATTCTTCATTTTCTGTAACTTTTATTTACAAACATGAGTATTATCAACCTACCATGTTAAAACGAATGAATAATTGTACCTGCGATGAAAGGAAGCAACTTAGGAGAATTTGAGGAGTTAATTTTATTGACCGTAGCTTCATTGG
>JBCCLN010000486.1:0-1542 GCA_039026865.1 Bacteroidota bacterium
CTCCTGAAATATTTAATACCGTTTTATTACCAGCTTTAATGATGTGATCAATATTGTTAGGATTGATCAAATAGCTACGATGGCATCTAACCAGAAAAGGACTGGAAAGATATTCTCCTCCAATTCCTTTTAGGGTTTTACGAAGCAATTGTTTCTTGACGTTTTGTTGAGAGCGAAAGAAAACCTCAACATAGTTATGTGCCGCTTTGATAAAAAGAAGGTTATTAGCTTTTACATGGAAATGCTCTTTTTGATTTTCTGAAGTAATTACAATCAAGTTATCCAATTTAAATGAAGAATAATTGGATAGGCGGTCTAACATGATGCTCAGTGTTACCGGAAACACTAAAACCAATGGATATTCATATAAAAATTTCAAATAGCTACTCCAATATAATTCCGTCCATTGGTAGAAATAATTAAAAACCAGAAAGGTAATATGAAGACCAATGAATGTCGCTATTGAGGCTGTCGCTAACGATTTGAACTTTTTATTCATATTTAAGTAGTGACTTATGTGAAATTCAACAAAGTAGAAAACTAGGGATACAATTACTCCATGAGTCAAAGCCCTGAAAAACACAGTGTGGCCAGTAATAGCAGGCACCTTATCAAAGTGGTAAGCCCGGTAGAGGTATAAAACTATAAACATGAATGATCAAGTCAGAATAGTTATCGTCCACCTATAGTTATTTTCCAGTAGGACCCGTGGTGAATTATTTTGCACAAACATATTATTTATGATTTAATACTATACTTTGCTTTGATTGCCTATTAAATGTATTTATGTGGGGTAAACAAATGATCATGACCACTAACTTTCAATCTTACATTCCATTATGTATTTAAAATATAGTCAGAATTTGAAAAAGAACTTGAACGTTACAAAAATCAGATCGGTACAAGCATTCAATTCTTACGTAAGGGATTTGAAAACTCCAAAAAAGAAACTGCGGGTTTTACGAATTTATTAAAGGGCACCTCTAAAAACCCACTTTCAATTTTTGAGATGATCTTTTTTCCTGATACTTCGTTATCAAAATACTTATTCAACGCTGCTAAACTCCGTTTTTGACGTCTTGTCTCAGGAAAAAATCGCTACCTCAAGTTCTTGAACTGAGTTTTTAGAGGTGCCCTAAACAGAATTACCTTGATCACGAGAAACATTTGTAGTTTTAGAAAGAAAATTTAAAGAATAGCCCTCTTAGGCGTGGGAAAATTCTTTCAATGGAACCGATTTTCCCGTCGAATCAATCAACGCTGATCTTTTTTCTTAACCATCGTTAAAACGGTAGCAATCGCTACTGTTTCATCAGCTTCGTCATAAACATCGACCAGAAATTTTACAATTCCTTTAGCGATATCGTCTTTCTTTTCCTGATCCACTTTTTCTTTCACCGTACATCGCACACCTATGGTCATACCGGGGTAGACCGGCTTAGTAAATCGGCATTCTTCTAATCCATAGTTTAATAGTACCGGTCCTTTTTTTGCTTGCACAAATAATCCAGCCGCGGCTGAAAGAACAAAGTATCCATGAGC
>JBCCLN010000487.1:0-1526 GCA_039026865.1 Bacteroidota bacterium
GTCTGCTTCAGGATTACTATTTAGAATCAACTCAAAATTACCATATTGATTAGTAGTATCTCTAACAATGCGACCATTGGTATTTTGTAGAGATACAACAACTCCCTCCAAAGGATGATTTAAGGAGTCTTTTACAATTCCAGAAACATTGAAACCCTTAATATCATTATTCTGGTTCTCTACTGTAGATGGGATTTCAGTTAGTCCGATATTATTTTCTCTTTTATCCACTACTGAGATTGGATTTTCTACAGGAGTTCTATGTCCGATATTTTCTGTAGAGAAGGTATTTGAGATACCACCTGTATTTTCCGAAGGCTCGGGATGAATATCTTTTTGTATTTTGATACTAGAAGTATCATCCTCAGCTATCTCACGAGAATTTGTACCTGCTAACGAAGAACTGATCGTATCTTTACTAAGGGGAGAGGAAGGATTTCTTAGGCCAGTTAAGGTTTGATTATTCCTCCAGAAATTAAAGATGAAAAAAGCCACAAAAAGCCCTAAGCCTGCAATGCTAGTAAGCCAGATCAGCCTCTTACTCCAGCGGATGTTTGTTGTATTCTCTTCCGCTGTTCCCATATTAATTCTCCAATCTAAAACCCTTTCATCTTTCACATATAAGCCCCACTCGAATTCGATTGGGTCTTTTTCGGGCAATCTTTCGAATCCTCTACAGCCAAAGATTGACTTTTCTTGTCTATCGTTTACATAGGCCGCAGCCGTATCAAAGGCTTGTTTCAACGATTTGCCCCTACTTAAGGCTTTATAAAATTGAATAGAGAAATCTAAGGCACGTTTATCTTGAATTGAGACCGATGTTGCTATGACAGCGGGTACTCCTTGAGTAAAATATTCCTTTATCTGGCCCTTGTTGTTACATCCATTTAGAAATAAGAGTTTAAGGGTCTTTTCCTGTCCTAAAAGGGTTGCGAGTCGTTTCCCTTCCAAATCCTTATCATTGAGAGATAATCCTTCGGCATCCGAGTGTCCTCCAAAATGAAGCAATGCAATCCGATTGTGGTAATGATTTAATTTGGCCCAAATATCATCTTTTGTAGTACTAGGAGTAAGATTATAATTGATGTGTTTTTCTGCTAACCTGAGGGCAGATTCCGTCTCCCGCCATTCTTTCTCCAATTGAAGGCTACGATTTTGGTCATTAGAAAAGAAGAACAAGAATTCTAGTTTGCGCTTCATAGCCTTATGTATCGGTAGAAAATGGATTGCATTAATTTTTACATCCTAAATATTAAGTTTTGCTTGAATACGAGATGATATTTTTATGATGGCATTGAACTTGTCTGAAGAAAAAATGCCCATAGATGATTAATTTGGTGATTGCAACAACCCAAATCTTTCAAACTGTGAGCGTGTTTAGTAATTGTCCTCTTCCCCAAATGCGTAACCAATTAAAAGTAGAATTTCTCAGAAATAATTCTAACTTTTAAAAAATTTGGTATGAAGAAGAGTAATTTCAGCGAATCCCAACGTAAGGCCATTGTGGAGAAGCGCTCCCAAGGCCA
>JBCCLN010000488.1:0-1519 GCA_039026865.1 Bacteroidota bacterium
ACCTCTTTCCACATTCCCAGCTACCTTCTTTGTGGTATCAATTACTTTACTCATACTTTCACTTACCTTTCTAAAGCTCTCATTCATTTGATCTCTGGTGGAAGACATTTGATTTTCTAGCTCGATAAAACCCACATGCATCTCCGTTCTCAACTTCCCTATTTCGTTCAATGCTTTTTCCATACTTTTAAAACTAATCCAATTTCACTACAAAGTTCACTTTTGTTATCCAAATAGCTACGACATTATCAGAGAAGCCCGTTAACGTAAAGACAAGTAAGCACCTACCTAATCCAAAACGAGTTGCTTTTTGTTTACTCAATATTCAAGTTAAAACCGTAATTTGCCATTCGTGAAATAAAGATTTCAACTATTGAGTAACTGAAGTGTCGGGCCGCGTAGGTCGAGCCGCGCAGGTCGGGCCGCGTAGGTCGGGCCACGTGAGCTGAAAGGTAAGTTTTCCAAAAGATTTTGATAGATAATTGTACCTTGAACCGAAAATTCGGGTGTTATTCATTGAGATGAGGTAACACGTTGAATAAGAGGTAGTTGATTTTGAATGGGATGCCAAAATCGTTCCCCAAATTTGAGGAATCAAAAATCATTTAGTATGAATATTAAACTATTGTAAATCAATTACTTGAATCAAACCGCCACTATTTTGTGGTGAATAATGCGGGTTAGCATCCTTTGCAAAACTCGCCTTTTGGCCCAACGCTTCGTTACTCAAAATTTCAAAAGCCCATTTACGACCAGTAAACTACGTTTTTGAAATGCTGAAAGCCTTGATTTGAACCAAAAATCCAGTTTTGCAAAGGATGCTATTCAACTACGGTAAATCAATTACTTGAATCAACCCGCCACTAGTTGTGGTGGATAATATGAGTTAAATGACAGAAAAGGAATGAGGTCATAATGCAGCGTATAAAACCAGAAAAAATCGAACTTCAATCAGTTAATTTGAACGGAGAATCATACAGTAAAATCACCAATTATGATCAAATAAGGCCTTTTTTTATGTGTATTGTCAGCGATTCAAATCACTGGATGTTTATCTCGAGCACCGGAGGGCTTACCGCAGGCAGAAAAGATGCGGAAAATGCGCTCTTTCCCTACTACACAGACGATAAGATTACTGAATCTTCTGAATTAACAGGCAGCAAGTCCCTATTTCGTATTGGACCCAAAGACAAAGCTTTGTTATGGGAGCCTTTCTCTATTCGGCAAGAAGGAAAATACTATTGTTCCAGAAATCTGTACAAAAACACCTTAGGCAACAAGATACTCTTCGAAGAAATCAATTACGACCTGAAACTCACTTTTCGATATCAATGGAAATTAAGCGATCAATATGGTTTTATTAAGGAGAGCTTCATCATTAATGATTCGGACGAAAAAGTAACGATAAGATTACTGGACGGGATTCAAAATATCATGCCTTATGGGGTTTCCGCTACCGTTCAAAACGCGAGTAGTAATCTGGTAGACGCGTACAAACGCAACGAACTTGAAGCAAACA
>JBCCLN010000489.1:0-1517 GCA_039026865.1 Bacteroidota bacterium
AAATGGGTTGCCTCCGGTTGACATATGAAGAAGATGAGAGTCCTTTACGGGTAAGTAGAGAGCCGGAAAGTGATACTGAAAACTGGCAAGTATGGGTGAACGAAACCCCTGCAAAAAAGGTCAAGGAGGTAGGAGATCAACCATCAGGGGGTGTAGACCAGACCCAAAATGGTTGGAGTGTACGAGCAGGTTTTGGAATTCCCGATAATGAATTTGGCTACGATAATGGCAACTTAGCAAGAGAGCTTATAGGAGGTGGTTTGGTAGGTGCCGGCCAACCTATTATTAAGAAGCCTTTTGTTACTCCAGGATCATCTACAGGCACTTCTCCGGCATCCAAACTATTGAACAAAATAATCAAAGTTGAGTCACCGGTTAGATTACCTACGGTAGTATGGAACAAAGCAGTCAAAGGTATCAGATACACAAAGTCATTTGGAAAGTTTGCCGGAAGAACGGTACCGTATATTGGCTGGGGATTACTAGCATGGGATGTGGTTGACCTAAGCGTAAAAGCATACAATTGGTTTGTTAATGGAAAAGAAGGTGTCTTAGATGATATTACATTTTCGACATCAAAACCCGGATTCCCCTCGGTAAAATAATCTATTTAAAATGGCTACTACTTTCGAAACATTAGAAGACTTTATTAGAGTAGAATTACTCTACAAGAAACCCTTATCAAGAAAAACTCGATTGGCTGAAGACTTAGGTTTAGCAGGAGATGATGGAGTCGAGTTTATTGAGAAATTCAGTGAAAAATTTGAAGTAGATTTTCCTGATGATTTTGATTACTTAAAATATTTTGGGCCAGAGGGCATAGATTTAATAGGGGCTATTAAAAGTGCTTTCATAAAAAAAGAGTTAAGAGAGACAACGATTCCAATTACTTTAGGTCAGTTAGAAGAAGCTATGGTAAAGAAAGAATGGCCGTATTCATAGGTAACCATCCCGATGAAAACTTCCACATGAACAATTAGTTCATCACCGTTTTAATCTTCGCTTTAGTGATAAAAGCATCGAGGAACTCAAAAACGAGTTCCTTTTCTTTTTTAGAGAGCTTTGCCACTTCCTGGATGCGGGTAAGTGTGGCTTTATCTAGTTCCTCTTCCGTACTGCCTACCAGATAATCCAACGAAAAAGGGAAGGCTACAAGATACTCAATATGATAATGAAACAGCTCATAGTTTATTGGAAGATGAGCAACTTAGATGGAATGAAAAAATAAAAAACGAGCTTCTGTAATTAGAAGAATATCCTTCTCAAATATGGTGGTGCGAGTGTGAATAAGCTTAATATTAGTTGAGAAGGTTTGCTTTACCCTAGTATACGATTGATACATTTTTGGTTTTTAAAAAAGTTTATCTGAAGCTTTTGGATGTATTTTTGGTTATCTTCTTTTCTAATTTAATTTCATAAAAAGCGACCGAGCAAACTCAGTTTGGTTTTGGATGGTGATTACGTACATACCATTTCCTATCCGGCGCATATCTAAGCGCACAAAATTTTCAAATGCC